>JAFXEJ010000146.1 GCA_017513795.1 Ruminococcus sp. | reverse complement strand
TCCCTACAGTGTAGGGAGATGTCCGAAGGACAGAGGGTATGGGCACTCGTTAAGTGCGCCGTCCCCTACAAATAAAAAGATTCCGTCAGTAATATCAGCATTGAAAAGATTTGTTAATAAAAAAACAGGTTTCAATATATGGCAGCGTTCGTATTACGACCATATAATCCGCAATAAAAAGGAATTTTTTGAAATATTCAGATATATCGAAAATAATCCTCTGAATTGGATAAATAATAATTTCAATCAGAATATATGGAGGTAAGTAAATGAGTCAGCAGAATAACAGCAATTACGATGAGAACGATATACAAGTTCTGGAGGGACTTGAAGCTGTCCGCAAAAGACCTGGTATGTATATCGGCTCAACCGGCACAGGCGGTCTGCACCACCTTGTCTACGAGATAGTGGATAACTCTATCGACGAGGCTCTTGCAGGCTACTGTACGGAGATAAATGTAGAAATTCTGGCAGGAGATATCATCCGTGTATCAGATAACGGACGAGGAATCCCTGTAGGAATCCACCAGAAAGAGGGAATTTCCGCAGCAACCGTTGTTTATACTATCCTCCATGCGGGCGGAAAGTTCGGCGGCGGCGGATATAAGGTATCCGGCGGACTTCACGGCGTAGGTGCTTCCGTAGTAAATGCGCTTTCCGAGTGGCTGGAGCTTACCGTAAAGGACGGCGAACATATATGGTTCCAGCGTTTTGAGAGAGGAAATTACTCTGAACAGCTCAAAGCTATAGGCGATACGACTGAAACAGGAACAAGCGTAATGTTCAAGGCTGACGGCGAGATATTTGAGGATACCGTGTATAACTACGAAACGCTTCTTAACAGACTCCGTGAACAGGCATTCCTTAATGCCGGCGTAAAAATAGTGTTCACAGACAAGCGTGATTCTGAAAACATTCAGAGCGAGGTTCTCCATTATGAGGGCGGAATCCGTCAGTTTGTAGAGTTCCTTAACGAAAAAAGAGGAAAGCCTCTCACTGAGGAAATCATCTATGTTTCGGGAAAACAGGGCGACGCTTTTGCGGAGATAGCTCTCCAGTACAATGATACTTATAATGAAACTATCTTTTCATTTGCGAATAATATCCACACAAAGGACGGCGGAACTCACGAAACAGGCTTCAAGTCTGCCATTACCAGGGTAGTTAACGACTACGGCAAGAAAATGGGACTTCTCAAGGATAAGGAGAAGCTTTCCGGCGACGATGTCCGTGAAGGACTTACGGCTGTAATTTCCGTCAAGCTGACAGAGTGCGAATTCGAGGGACAGACAAAGGGACGTCTTGGAAATCCCGAAGTAAAGCCTTTTGTAGATAAGCTTATTCAGGAAAAGCTCATGAATTATCTTGAAGAAAATCCTGATACGGCAAAGATGATATTTGAAAAGAGCATTTCTGCGCTCAAAGCCCGTGAAGCCGCTAAGAGAGCAAGAGAAGCTGAAAGAAAAAAGAACAGCTTCGGAAATTTATCCATGCCCGAAAAGCTTGCGGACTGCTCTGAGCGTGACCCGAGATATACCGAAATTTACATCGTCGAGGGAGATTCAGCCGGCGGCTCTGCAAAGCAGGGCAGAAACCGTGCGTATCAGGCTATCCTTTCTCTCTGGGGAAAGATGCTTAACGTTGAAAAGGCACGAATCGACAAGATATACGGCAATGACAAGCTCTCCCCTGTTGTAACGGCTCTTGGAACCGGCATAGGCGAGGACTTCGATATAGAAAAGCTCCGCTACGGCAAGGTAATCATCATGGCGGATGCCGACGTTGACGGTATGCATATCAGAACGCTTCTCCTGACATTCTTCTTCAGATATATGCGTCCTCTCATTGCAAACGGAAATGTCTATATAGCGCAGCCTCCGCTTTTCAGAGTTGAGAGAAACAAGAAGATACGCTATGCATTCTCCGACGAGGAAAGAGACAAATACATCGCAGAGCTTTCAGAAGAAGGCAAGTACAAGGTTGAAGTTCAGCGATATAAAGGTCTTGGTGAGATGGATCCCGAACAGCTCTGGGAAACAACTATGGATCCCGAACACAGAACTATCGTCAAGATATCCATGGAGGATGCACTCAAAGCAGACGAGACATTCTCCGTACTCATGGGCGATAACGTAGAGCTGAGAAGAAATTTCATCGAAAAGAATGCTAAATTCGCACAGAATCTCGATATATAAAAGGAACAGAAATGGAAGAAAATTACACACTTGAAAAGGAATATGCCGTTTCGCCGGATATATTTGACAAGGCATATAAAAGCTATCAGAAGAAGTTCATTTACCTCAAAAGCTACATTTTCATGGGAATTTTCCTTCTCCTTGCCGCTGATTTCATCTGGGCGGCGGCGAAGAATCCCGGAAATACGCTTGTTTATCTTCTCATCGTGGTATGTATTGCCCTTGCTTTCCGTGAGTGGCACAATCCCCGTTTTATCAGAAGGCGTCTTTACGAAACTGTCCGCGATATGGGCAAGGTCGTGTATAAGATAGGCGTCGGAGACGGATTTATTGATATATCCACCGTTGACGACGGAACTTCCGGCGATGATGAGGACGGCGAGGACGGGGATTCCGGCGGAAATGCTGAGGAAGCTTCCGCTGAAAAAGCTGAGGATACAGAGGAAAATGATGATATCTCTCCGGAGGCTGAGGAGCTTATGCCGGAAAAATCAAGATTGAATACAAAAGAAAACTACAGTCTTCTTGAATATGATGAATATTTTCTGCTTATGCAGGGAAAAGAAGTATTCTATATTCTGCCAAAAGCAGGATTTTCTGAGGACGAGCTTGAAATAATCAGAAAAACCAGTGCGCAGGGCACTGAGTAAACGGAGGAAACTACATTGCTTTATCAGGATAATTCTAAAGTAATAAATACCGATCTTGTCGATGAAATGGAAAATTCCATGCTTCATTACGCAATGTCGGTAATCGTATCACGAGCTCTTCCGGATGTAAGGGACGGTCTGAAGCCTGTTCACAGAAGAATTCTGTATACGCTTCACGAAAACGGACTTACCCCCGAAAAGCCCTACAGAAAATGCGCTGATACCGTAGGTGCCGTTCTCGGACGATATCATCCGCACGGCGACGCTTCCGTATATGACGCACTTGTACGTCTTGCACAGGACTTTTCACTGAGATATCCGCTTGTTGACGGTCACGGAAACTTCGGTTCAATTGACGGCGACGGTCCTGCGGCTTACCGATATACCGAGGCTAAGATGAAAAAGCTTACCCTCGATATGCTCACCGATATCAATAAGGATACCGTTGATTTCACGTCAAACTACGACGACCGTCTTAAAGAACCTGTTGTTCTTCCGTCAAGATTTCCGAATCTTCTCGTAAACGGTTCTGTCGGAATCGCCGTAGGTATGGCTACAAATATTCCTCCCCACAATCTCGGAGAGGTAATTGACGCACTCCGCCTGCTTATCGAGGATCCCGACTGCTCTCTTGAACAGCTTATGGAGCACATTCAGGGACCTGACTTCCCTACCGGCGGAATCATCATGGGCAAGGCTGGAATCCGTGCCGCATATGCTACGGGAAAGGGAAAAATAACTCTCCGCAGCCGTACCCATTTTGAGGAAGTAAAGGGCAGAAACTGCATTATTATCGACGAAATTCCCTATATGCTGAGAAAAGAGCGTCTTATCAAGAGCATAAATCTGCTTGCGAGAAACAAGAAGATCGAGGGACTTTATGATCTCCGTGATGAATCAGACAAGGACGGAATGAGAGTCGTTATCGAACTGAAAAAGGACGCTGTTCCGCAGATAGTACTTAACAAGCTTTTTGCGCTCACACAGCTTCAGGATACAGTAGGAATCATCATGCTTGCCCTCGTAAACGGCGAGCCTAAGGTACTTACGCTCAAGAGTATGCTCCAGCATTACCTTGATTTTCAGGTTGAGGTAATCCAGCGCAGAACACGCTACGATCTCCGCAAGGCACTCGAAAGAGCTCATCTTTTACAGGGCTTCGTGCTTGCCGCTGACTATATCGACGAGGTAATTGCGATTCTCCGTTCAAGCTCGACTATCGGCGAAGCAAAGGAACGCATGATAGAACGCTTCAAGGACGTTGATATGTCTGCACTTCTTGACCGTGCACAGTACGATTTCACAGGACTTCACGTTGAAAAGCAGACAGGGCTTTCACAGGAACAGGCAGAAGCTATCGTTCAGATGCGTCTTGGACAGCTCACAGGTCTTGAAAGACAGAAATTTACTGACGAACTCTACGGAATCCTCACAAAAATCTCTGATTATGAGGATATTCTTGCAAATATCGAGCGTGTTTACGGCATAATTCTGGAAGATCTCGACGCTATCCGCAGAAAGTTCAGCGACAAGAGAAGAACTGACATCGAAGCTATCAGCGGTGAGGTCGATATCGAGGATCTCATCCCTGAGGAGGACTGCGTTGTAACTCTCACAAACAACGGATACATCAAGAGAATGCCCGTTACTGAGTACAAGACTCAGAGGAGAGGCGGCAGAGGTATCACCGGCATGAAGCAGCGTGAGGAGGACTTCGTTGAGGAAATGTTCATCTGCGGCTCACATGATAATATCCTGTTCATCTCGAATAAGGGTATCATGTACAAGCTGAAATGCTATGAAGTTCCGGACGGCTCAAAGGCTTCAAGAGGCTTTAATCTGATAAATCTCATTCCTCTGACAGAGGGCGAGAAGATTGCCGCAATGATAAAGACGACTGATTTCAGCGATGATAAATTCATCACTATCGTTACAAGAAACGGCAAGATTAAGAGAACCAACCTGTCGCTTTACAAGAATGTACGCAAAAATGGTCTTATCGCTATCGGACTTGACGAGGGCGACGAGATCGCCGGCGTAAGAATGACCGACGGAAAACAGCAGATTTTCGTGGCAACTCACAACGGTATGGTAATCCGCATCGAGGAGGAAAAGGGACGTTCAATGTCACGTTCTGCTCACGGTGTAAAAGCTATAAGACTGCGTGAGGGCGACTATGTTGTCGGAATGGCTAAGGTTCGTGAGGGAGCTACACTTCTTACGATAACTGAAAACGGCTACGGCAAGAGAACCGAAATCGACAGCTACCGCATTCAGAACAGAGGCGGCTACGGTCTGACAAACTACAAGGTTGACGATGTTCGTGGATACGTCTGCGGAATCAAGATAGTTGACGAGGAGGACGATGTTATTCTCGTTTCAAGCGACGGAATAATTATCAGAATTCTTGCAAGCGATATCAGAGTTATGGGAAGAATCGCAAAGGGCGTTCGTGTAATGAGAGTTACTGACGGCGCAAAGGTCGTTGCTTTCACAAGAGCAGAACACGATGATAACGCTGAAACTGAAAAGGTCGAGCAGCTTACTGAGGAACAGATTCGTGAAGCTGAGGCTGAAGCGGCTCTTGAGGAGCAGAATGAAGTTATAATTGAAGCTGAACCTGACGACGAAGAAGAAATCGAATGAAAAAAATTATACAAAAAGTATTGATATCCGGAGCAATATATGCAGCAGCAGAAAATCTTCTGATGCTCATAAATCGGCACGAAAGGCTTGGAAAAGGAATTTGTGCCGTGCATATATCCGATCTGCACAAGAGAACTTTCGGCAGGGACAACAGGATTTTGTGCGGAGTTATCCGCCGTAAAAATCCCGATATCATCCTTATATCCGGCGATCTTGTAACAAGAGACTGCACTGATTTCACGACAGCTGAACGCACTTTGAAAGGGCTTTGCGATATAGCTCCGGTGTTCATGATTGAGGGAAATCACGAGCAGAGCATTGCTCCGGAAAACAAATGGAAATATTACCGGATGCTCCGCAGAACTGACGTAATATTGCTGAAAAACAGCTATTCGGATGTCACGTTTGAGGACAGAAAAATAAGAATTTACGGTCTTTGCGAGCCGTATACCACATACAAGAAGAACGAAAAATATCGTGACCTTGACGATATCACCGTTGACGATATGAACCGATATCTCGGAAGATGCTCCGGCGGCGAGGTATGGCTCATGGCGCACAATCCGCTTCATGGAAGGATTTACGCTGAGTGGGGTGCTGACTACACGTTCAGCGGTCATGTTCACGGCGGCGCAGTACGGCTTTTCGGTCATGGGATACTTTCGCCGGAGAGGAAATTCTTTCCGGAATTCTCAAAAGGAGTTTATACTATCGGTAAAATGAAACTCCTTGTTTCGGCTGGACTTGGCAAACTCAGGCTGTTCAATCCGCCGGAAATCGTGACATATTATATATAATCTGAAAAATTAATTGTGGGATTCCAAAGGGTTTATAACCCTTTGGAGGAGTTTTGGGGGACGTCGAGGACGCCGTCCCCTACAAACGGTCATTTTTAATTGAGGTGTTTTTTCATTCATTATTATATAAACAACGCAAACAATATAAGCATAACTCCTCCTACCCATGAGAAATCATGGTGCAGCGAGGAGATTTTTTTTCCAGTGAGATTACCAATAAGAATGGCTATAAATCCGCATAAAACGGCGCATACAGATGCGCTCAGCGGTGATATTCCTGAAAATCCGCTGCTTAGACCGATAGCCGCAGAATCAGATGAACTCGCCAGCGCAAGAGCAGCAGCTTCGCCGGCAGAAAGGCTCTTTGAATTGTCGAAATCCGCCGCAGTTTCGTCGAGATAAAGCTTCAATACAATGGGACTTTTCCCCATTTTCAGCGAAATATCGCCCTTTTCTGATATAAAGCTGCTCAGACTTCGCACAAGGCTCTTGAAAATAGTCACTGCACCTATAAAGGTGAGGATTCCCACGCTGAGAGTGTGAAAAAAATCAGCGGAAACAAATTCACGCAGAATGCCGGAAAGTCGCAGTGCAAGGAAAAGTACCGCACCGCTGAGGAGATTTATCACCGCCGCCGAAATGATAGGAATGCGGATTCCGCTGTTGCAGTAAGCCGCTGCCGCCAGATATGTATCAACACTGACGATGACAGCAAGAAACAGTTCCTTTTGCAAAAAAATCAGCTCCCGTCAGAAATTTCATAGGCACTGTATAATATGTTTTTGCGACAAAATGTGTGCAATCTGACGGGTGTGAAAATATTCCTGACGTAATGAATTATTACCGGATTGTCATTTTTTGATAACAAACTGAATAATATTTACAAGACGGTAAACACAAAAATCTGCACGGAAAATATGCTCCGGAGAATGTTTTCCGGCGATAAACAGGCTATAACAATAAGAAAAAGTCGCCGCAGATTATACATATAGTTGTTTACTGTCCGACATTTTTGTAACTAATTTGTAACTTTTAATGATTATAAAATAATAATAATTCATATTGAGTTAATCACAAAGTTACAATTTGGCTATAAAATATGTGTTGTTTTGCACTAATCTGAAAGAAAAGAAACTCTGTTTTTGTTCGTAAAATGGAAAAAAGCCCAAAACCCTTGATATTTTCTGCCAGATGTGTTATCATTTATGTACCCTGCGAAAGGGTAAAAAATGCAATTGCTTAATTTATTGAAAGGATGAGCTGATGAGAGAAGCTAAGCTTGCAGCTAGTGTCTTCGGCGTAATCTCTGCTTGTTTAATAGGCGGCGGAGTTGTTGCATACAATGCAGCACCTCAGGTAAGTACAAGAGATAATTTCGAAATTGTAGAACCCGCTTACAACGACGTGACACTCACTGCTGAAACTTCCGATGAGTACAAACCCGCAATAACAAAGCCAGCAAAGGAGAAAAAAGCAACAAAAAATTCGGTGTCTGAATCTAATAAGAGCGCAAACACCGTAAATCTTTCCTATATTGTATCTTCAACGGATAATACGACAGTTGCTTCAACAGTTGTTTCTACATTCCAGTCTGTAACAGAGACAATCACAAATGAATGTACAACTGAGACAGCAACTCAGACATCTTCCACAACAGTGGAAAATACTACAGAAACTGAGGTTCAGACCACATATACAACTGCTGAACCTACAACAGAAGCCACAACAGAGGCTCCTGTTACTACCGAAGCACCGACAACTGAGGAAGTAACGGTTACAGTTACTGTTCCTGCGACAGAAGCTCCGACGGAAGCACCTACAGAACCGGACACAGAGCCGGCAACAGAAGATGTTTTTGTTGAAACTCCTGATACAGGCATCTCAGGACTCCCGATTTCGGAAAGCGATTTCATCCTCCTCTGCAACGTAGTTGCTCACGAGGCAGGATCTTCATGGATAGGCCCTTACGAAAAGGCTTATGTGGCAGAGGTTGTTATGAACAGAGTTAACAGTCCCCTCTACCCCAACACAATTTACGGCGTACTTACACAGCCCTACCAGTTCTCAGGCAGTAGCGCATATGTTAACCTCGGAACTTACTCAGGCTATGTTACAGAAGCTGTAAAAGAAGCGGTTATTCTTTACTTCACCGAGCCAGATTCCTTTACTCAGGGATACTTCAGCTTCTATGGTGACGGTTACAGAAACTACTTCCGTTAAAAATTAATAAAAACACAACAAAGACTCAGGGCACAACCTGAGTCTTTTTTGCATCGTGACGCTGCGGCACCGCTGGTTCAATATAAAAATGTCCGGCATAAAATCTGTTCCCACGAGCGAATGGCGAGTTCAGCGACGTACATAGGAATGTGCGGAACGCACATGGGAACGTGATTCGGGGGCACCGCTGGTGCCACGGAAACGTGAACATGGTGCAGCGTCACGCTGCGGCACCGCTGGTGCCACGGAAATGTGAACAGGGTGCAGCGTCACGCTTTATATATAAATTACCGCATTAATTTTTTTCGTATGCGAAAGCAGACTGCCGCCTTGTACAGAGTGAGTGCGTTTACGCACGGAAACGTGAACAGGGTGCAGCGTCACGCTGCGGCACCGCTGGTGCCTAGAATAATCCTCTTACATCGTCAAGTGAGAGGGAAGGCTGAAGCGCAAGATTGATTCCGAAAGCGATTAGCTGAGAAGCACGTTCAGTCAGTCGGTCGATATCACGGGGCGTGACCATCATATTCGGAAGCTCTCTGTCGGGGTCGTTTCCGGTGAGACTGCGCACGATAGTATGCATATCCACGACAGTCGGCACGCCAATCGCAATGACAGGAATACCGAAAATCTTCTCTGAAAGCTCCTTTCGTGTGTTGGAAACGCCGCTGCCCGGAGAAATTCCGGCATCACATATCTGAATCGTTGTTCCGAGACGGCTTATATCGGAACACGCAAGAGCGTCAATGGCGATTATCGCCGCCGGACGAATCTGCTGCACAATAGCGTGAACCATTTCAGAGGTTTCAATTCCGGTCTGACCAAGAACTCCGCCGGCGAATGCGCTTACAGGGCGCAGAGAGGTGAGAAAACGCTCCTCCTCGCTGTCAAGCTCGTCACGGAGATGACGTGTGGCAAGTACCTTTGAAACTACCTGAGGCCCAAGAGCATCCGGAGTTATATCGTTGTTTCCGAGACCGGCAACGAGGATTTCTCCTTCCGGAACAAGTCTTCCGATTTCGCCGGCAAGCTCAATTATCATCTGTTCGTAATCATCGGAAAAACGGCTGAGACTTGCGCCCTCAAGGGTGACATATCTGCCTTTTCCCTTGCCGATTGTGGAAAAACAGCGGTCGTCGTCGATGGTGATTTCCGTAATGCTGAAGGAGCTTCCTCTCGTGGAGCGATGAACTCCTTCCGGCATGGAATGTTCCGGAAAGCTTTCAACTGCAAGATCGGTACGAATCATAAAAAACCTCCAAAAATAGAATTATTTGTATATAATGCAATAAATGTTGAAAAAATTTTTTTGAAAATTTCTGTTTTTGCCTATTGAAAAGTGTGTTGAAAAATGCTATAATAATTAATGTCTCAGTATGATAAGTGTGCGTTGCACTTATCGGGAGCATATAGAACCCGTGTATGCTCTATTATCTGTAAAATACGGAAAGATATACATCCGTAGAATTCAAGGAGGTGTAACGAAATGCCGAACATTAAATCTGCAAAGAAGAGAGTTAAGGTAAACAAGACAAAGGCTGCTGCTAACAAGGCAAGAAAGTCTAATCTCAAGACAATGCTCAAGAAGGCTGATATCGCTGTTTCAACAGGTGCTGCTGATAAGGCAGAAGCTATCAGAGTTGCTATCAAGAAGGTAGATCAGGCTTGCGCAAAGGGTCTTATGCATAAGAATGCAGCTGCAAGAAAGAAGTCTCAGCTCGCTAAGAAGCTTAACGCTGCTGACTGATTTGTCTTTTAAAATACAGCAAAGCAGACTCCCCGACATTTATCGGGGAGTTTTTATTTTTGTAAAGGCTTATTCTGCCCTGTATCTACAAAATTTATTGTTGACATTGAGGGCTGAATGTTATATAATATAATCATAATCAAATGAATTTCAGGAGGTTGAAAATTATGATATGCAGCAAATGCGGAAAAGAACTCAATGACGACGCAAAGTTCTGTACAAACTGCGGAAATAAAGTCGAAAACGTGAGCAATATACCTCAGTCAGGATCAATATTTGATGACGGAAGTGATAAGACAGTGTATCTTCCGGAAGAAAATAATATTCCGGAGGAAGAATTAAGCACTGAACCCATTGATACAAATCTTGGTTTCTTCGGAAATGAAAAAACAGTTCTTCTTGAAGAAGATCCGATAGCTGACGACGATTTCAGCGGAGCTTCTGAAACGGTAATTATCAAAAACGAACCGGAAGAAAAGAACCTCGGTTTCTTCGGAAGTGAAAAAACAGTTCTCCTTGAAGAAGATGAACCTGTAGCTGAACCTGATGATTTCGGCTCTGACAAGACAGTGCTTCTTAAAAGCGATGAACCGGCAGATACAAATCTCGGCTTCTTCGGAAATGAAAAGACAGTTCTCCTTGATGAAGATCCGGTAGCTGACGACGATTTAAGCGGAGCTTCTGAAACAGTAGTTATCAGCAATGACGATGCTCCTACAATTCCCCCCGAACCACAGAATTATATTCCGGAACAGCCTGAACCGGCACCGGTATATCCCCAGCAGCCCGTACAGGATTACTCACAGCAGCCTCAGCAGCAGATGTACGGCGGATATGGCGGTCAGGATATGGGCGGAGCAGTTCCGCCTATGCCGGCACCTATGCCTGTTCCACAGAAAAAATCAGCGTCCGGAAAGGTTGGCAAGGGAAGAATTTTCGGCGCATCTATAGTTGCATTCTTTGCAATTATCCTGTTTTTCCTGCTTAGCCTTATTGTTTGTCTCAAGCTTGGTTTAAATGGCGGAACTCTCAGAAAGCGTGTTGAAAAGCTTAATCTCAGCAGAGTTTTCAATGCAGAGCTTGACGGCAGAGATGTGGCTGAAAATCTCTATGACTCTATCGGATTCGGCACAGTTACTCACGGAAATGCAAGCGATGACGACCTTAAAGAATACATAAAGGAATCAAATTTCCTTGAATTTGCCGGCGAAAATATCGAAAACTACGCTGACTATATCATCGGCGGAAAGGGAGATGATCCCTCTATTACTGCCGAAGATATCACATATGATTTCTTTGGCGAAAACAACGACGTTGCAGACGATGTATTCGGCTATGAACTCCGCAAGGACGACCTCAAGACTATCCGCAAGAACCTCGAAAAAGAGGGCGTTGACGAGGCTCTCTCCGTAAATGAATGGGAAAAGGAAATCAAAATTGATCCTAAGAATATAAGCTATGTTGTATCTTACATCATGATCGGTATTCTTGGAGGAATCGTTCTTATCCTTCTCATCTGGATCGTAATTATCGTTGACAAGAAGGGCCGCCATGTAATGGGCTTCTTCGGAAATATCTTCTTCTTCTCAGGACTTATTACATTCCTCATCGGAGCCGCAGCTACAGCCGGATCAATGATCGCATTCGCACTTACAAGCAATGTTGTATTCTATCTTGCTTCTAATTTACTTCTTCCGTTCGGAATCCTCGCTCTTATCGTAGGATTTGCTGAACTTGTCTTCGGATTTATCTTCAAGAAGATCAGCAAGACAATCAAGCGCAAAAAGAAGCTTGCAGATGCACTCAAGCCTGTAAATCAGAATCCTGCACCTGCTATGATGTATAACTGATGAAAAAAGTCTCTCTCATTATTCCGATAGTCATATAGAAGTATTAAAAAGCCACTTTTGATATTGATGTCAAAAGTGGCTTTGCGTTGCTTATGGTATTGACTTCATGTGAATACTTTGTTATAATCAACTTAGTGACAAAAAGAACTTACGGAGGAATTGCAAATGAATAACTTCAAGAACAAAATCCCTATTATTGCAGGAATATTGTTTCTCATGGCAAATGTCATAGCTGTATTATCCGCTTGGATAACGGATACTCACCGATATGACCTCGGAATTTCATTTTCATCTTATGTTGGATTGAGCCGTCCGACTTCTGTCGTATGGTTTGTCTCAGCCGTTATCATTATCACAATGCTTATTTATTACATAGCAAAAATAAAAATAATTCTGTTCAAAAAAATAATTTATGCAGTTGTGTTACTGTGCATATTCGGAACAGCACTTTTTCCGTATAACTTTTACAGTGAAGCACCAACTGCTATAACTATTAATCTTCATAATGATTTTGCAATATGCCTGATGCTTGTGACTACGGTTTCTTTTATTTTGTCAGCTATATTTTCAAAAAGTAAAAAACAGCGCATAGTCTCCTTGACGTCGATAGTATATGCGGTGGCATTTATAGTGCTTTATTTTATAAGGTTCCAGCCGCTGTTTCAGACATTCTTCATTTGGGAGAATGTTTTTATTCTATTACTTTTATTGGAAATGCAGTCCGAACAATATGTAGCAATCAAAGCTGAATCGAATAATTGATAAGATTCAATTTATCAGAGGTATAAAAATATCCGGAGAAGAAATGAACGCTTCTCCGGATTTGCTTCTTTATGACCACTACGCTTTTTATGGGGGAGGCTTTTTTAATGCGGAATGCGGAATTCGTAATTGTGGTGTTGGCATTTCTAATTCGTAATGCGTAATGCGTAATTCGTAATTGTGGTGTCCCTTCGGGACGATTTAAATTATTATACCGTAAAATTATATGAACCCAATTGTAGGGGACGGCGTCCACGACGTCCCGCATACGCACGGAAACGTGAACTGGGTGCAGCGTCACGATTTCATATACAAACCGACGTTTTATATTTCTTTCGTATGCGATAGCAGACTGTCTCTCCGTACAGAGTGAGTGCGCAGCACGGAAACGTGAACTGGGTGCAGCGTCACGCTGCAACGTGGAACGGGGACACCGCTGGTGTCATCATATTTACTAAAATTACGTTGTTATGCTGACATAATATTTAATAATATAAAATGTAATTTTTCGCTTGCATTTTTTTTTATTATGTGTTATTATATAGAGTAAGAAGTTGTGCCATGATGTAAAAATGGCAAATTTAATAACGTACATCTTACAGTGTACGGGTTGGGAGATCATTATGCCAAAAAGACAGGATATTAACAAAATTATGATCATCGGTTCTGGCCCTATTATTATCGGTCAGGCGTGCGAATTTGACTATTCCGGTACACAGGCTTGTAAGGCTCTGCGCAAACTGGGATATGAGATCGTTCTCGTAAACTCAAATCCCGCAACGATCATGACAGATCCGGATGTTGCCGATATAACTTACATCGAACCTCTTAACCTTGCAAGACTTACGCAGATCATCGAAAAAGAGCGCCCTGATGCACTCCTTCCTAATCTCGGCGGTCAGTCCGGACTTAACCTTTGTTCCGAGCTTGACAAGGCTGGCGTTCTTGAAAAGTACAATGTTCAGGTAATCGGCGTTAAGGTTGACGCTATTGAGCGTGGTGAGGATCGTATCGAGTTCAAAAATGCTATGGATGAGCTTAATATCGGAATGCCCCGTTCTGAGGTAGCCTATACTGTTGACGAAGCTGTAAAAATCGCTGAAAAGCTTAAATATCCCGTTGTTCTCCGTCCGGCATATACAATGGGCGGCACAGGCGGCGGAATGGTATACAATGTGGACGAGCTCAAGGTTGTATGTGAAAGAGGTCTCCAGGCATCCCTCGTTGGTCAGGTTCTTGTTGAAGAATGTATCTTCGGCTGGGAAGAACTTGAACTTGAAGTTGTAAGAGATGCTGAGAACAACAAGATCACTGTATGCTTTATTGAAAATATCGACCCTGTCGGAGTTCACACAGGTGACTCCTTCTGCTCTGCACCTATGCTGACAATTCCTGAGGATGTTCAGAAGGAACTTCAGGAGATGTCCTATAAGATTATTGAATCTATCAACGTTATCGGCGGATGTAACTGCCAGTTCGCAAGAAATCCTGAAACAGGACGTATCGTTGTTATCGAGATCAATCCCAGAACTTCACGTTCTTCTGCACTTGCTTCAAAGGCAACAGGATTCCCGATTGCTTTCGTTTCAGCTCTGCTTGCATGCGGACTTACACTCAAGGATATTCCCTGCGGAAAATATGGTACTCTCGACAAATATTATCCAGACGGCGACTATGTAGTAATCAAGTTTGCTCGCTGGGCATTTGAAAAGTTCAAGGGCTCTGAGGATAAGCTCGGCACTCAGATGAGAGCTGTCGGCGAAGTAATGAGCCTTGGCAAGACATACAAGGAAGCTTTCCAGAAGGCTATCAGAAGCCTTGAAACAGGCCGTTACGGTCTTGGATTTGCTGGAAATTATAACGAACTTACTAAGGAACAGCTTATTGAAAAGCTCCGTTTCCCGTCAAGCAACAGACAGTTCATCATGTATGAGGCTCTCAGAAAGGGCGCAACTATCGAGGAACTTCACGAGCTTACAAGCATCAAGAAGTGGTTTATCGAGCAGATGAAAGAGCTTGTTGACGAGGAAGAAAGCCTTATCGCAATGAAGGGCGCAGTTCCCGGCAAGGAAGTTCTCAAACAGGCTAAGCTTGACGGCTTCTCAGACCGTTACCTCAGCGGACTTCTCGAAGTTACTGAGGAGGAAATCAGAAACGCACGAATCGGCTTCGGTATCAAGGAAGCATGGGAGGGCGTTCATGTAAGCGGTACTGAAAATGCTGCATATTACTACTCAACATATCACCTTGACGAGGACAAGAGCCCTGTAAATACAGACAAGCCGAAGATTATGATTCTCGGCGGCGGTCCTAACAGAATCGGTCAGGGTATCGAATTCGACTACTGCTGTGTTCATGCGGCTCTCGCACTTAAAGAACTCGGCTTTGAGTCAATCATCGTAAACTGCAACCCTGAAACAGTTTCAACAGACTACGATACATCCGACAAGCTCTATTTTGAGCCTCTTACACTCGAGGATGTTCTCAGTATCCACGAAAAGGAAAAGCCCGTCGGCGTAATTGCGCAGTTCGGCGGACAGACTCCTCTTAACCTCGCAAACGACCTTAAAAAGTACGGCGTAAATATTCTCGGTACAACTCCGGAGACTATCGACCTCGCTGAGGACAGAGATAATTTCCGTGAGATGATGGAAAAGCTTGAAATTCCTATGCCTGAATCAGGTATGGCTGTAAACGTTGAAGAAGCTCTTGAAATCGCAAACAGAATCGGCTATCCTGTAATGGTGCGTCCTTCCTACGTTCTCGGCGGCAGAGGAATGGAAATCGTTCACGACGACGAAATGATGAAGGTTTATATGGGCGCTGCTGTTGGTGTAACTCCCGACAGACCCATCCTCATTGACCGCTTCCTCAATCACGCTATAGAGTGCGAGGCAGACGCTATCTCCGACGGAACAAACTGCTTTGTTCCCGCTGTTATGGAGCATATCGAGCTTGCCGGCGTTCACTCAGGCGACTCAGCTTGTATCCTTCCTTCAATGAACCTTTCTGACGAACAGGTTGCTAAGATCAAGGACTATACAAAGAGAATCGCTGTTGAAATGAACGTATGCGGTCTTATGAACATGCAGTACGCTATCGAGGGTGACAAGGTTTATGTTCTCGAAGCTAATCCACGTGCATCAAGAACAGTTCCGCTTGTATCAAAGGTATGCAGCATCAACATGGTGAAGATCGCTACAGAGATTATCACATCCAGCCTGACTGGAAAGCCCTCACCTGTGCCGGAGCTTCGTGACAAGACAATCACACACTACGGCGTAAAGGAAGCTGTATTCCCGTTCAATATGTTCCCCGAAGTTGACCCTGTTCTCGGACCTGAAATGCGTTCAACAGGAGAAGTTCTCGGAATTGCACCTACATTCGGAGAAGCTTACTACAAGGCTCAGGAAGCTACACAGACAAAGATTCCGCTTGAAGGAACAGTTCTCATCAGTATTTGCGACAGAGATAAGCCGGAGCTTATCGACATTGCAAAGGCATTCAACGACCTCGGATTCAAGATTATTGCTACACATAAGTGCTATAAGCAGATTGCTGAGGCTGGAATTCCTTGTGAGAGAATCTTCAAGATTTACGAGGGACATCGTCCGAACATTGCTGATGCTATTGCAAACGGCGATATTCAGCTGCTTATCAACACACCTGCCGGCAAGACAAGTGCGCACGATGACAGCTATATCAGAAAGTCTGCTATCAAGCACAGAATAACATATATCACAACAATGGCTGCTGCAAAGGCAACTGCTGAGGGAATCAAGGCTCTCAAGGAGAATAAGCACTTTGGAGTGAAGTCACTTCAGGATCACCACGCAGACATTAAATAAGACAATAGTAGGGGCGCACCTATGTGTGCGCCCTTTTTTTTGTAATTTGTCTTATCGGAAAGCCAAAGTTTTCAACGTTTTGTTTTTGAGATGTTGAAAATTTCGGCGCAAAAAAAATATCCCGTCAAATTACCGTTTTTTTGCATAAATTACAGGGAAATTCCAGTTCCGACAGGAATATTTTTTAACCAATAAATTACAGCAATATAATCCTAAATCTTGTCCACAAGCTGTGAATAGTTTTTCAACATGCTGTTGAATTAAATGTGGAGCAACTTGAAAAACTGTTGATAACTCTGTGGAAAGTGTGGAATACAACGTTAAATCCATGTTTTTCCATACTGGAAAAGTTGAAAACTGTGTGGATAAACGGGGAAAGTGTGGAAACAATAAAAATATGTTGTGGAAAAACAATCCGCAATAAATTCAAGCAGAGGATATGATTGTATGAAAAAGCTTTTAGCAATATGTTCCGTATTCCTGTCAGTTTGTGCAACTTTCACAGGCTGCGGAGCGAATGACAATTCCGGCACTTCTGACCGTGAGGATTCCGCAATTGTAGATGACGGAGACTATATGGACAGGGATGAAGACCCGACTGCCGAGCGTATCGACGACGAGATTGATGACGTGAAGGATGCCGGAGAGGACATCATCGGCGGTGCGACAGACGCCATTGACGATATTATGGGCGGCGACAGCCGTGACAGAGATCGTGAACGTGATGAACGTGATGAACGTGAAAGACATTCCGAGGAAAACAGAGAGAAAACAACCGACAGATAAAACAAAAAACCGCAGCCTTAACCGCTGCGGTTTTTGCGCATACCATCCGATATGCAGAAAAGAAAGGATAAATATGAAAAGATTTTATTAGTTTACGATAGCCTTTTCAGTTTCCTTATCGAAGATGTGGATTCTGTTAGGATCAATAGCAACTCTGATATCATCACCTGATCTTGCTGTAGATCTGGGGCTTACTCTTGCTGTAAGCGGAATACCTTCGCAGAGGAGGTAGAGGTAAGTCTCAGCACCCATCATTTCAGTGATTTCAACGTTACAGTCGATAACACCTGTAGAAGCGTTAGAGAGGTACATTTCCTCATCGTGGATGCTCTCAGGACGAACACCGAGGATGATTTCCTTACCAACGTAGTTGCCGAGTTCAGGAGTAACCTTAGACTCAGGAACGATGATCTGATACTTAACGCCTGCACGGCCTCTGGAGTCATTTGAGCCGAATTCAACGATAAACTGACCGTATTCTTCCTTGAGAACAGCGTCGATGAAATTCATCTGAGGAGAACCAAGGAATCCAGCAACGAACTTGTTGATAGGTCTCTCGTAGAGGTTCTGAGGAGTATCAACCTGCTGAACGAAACCGTCCTTCATACAAACGATTCTGTCGCCCATTGTCATAGCCTCAGTCTGGTCATGAGTAACGTAGATAAATGTAGTACCGAGCTTCTTGTGGATCTTAGCGATCTCGGTTCTCATCTGAGCACGGAGCTTAGCGTCGAGGTTTGAGAGAGGCTCGTCGAGGAGGAATACCTTAGGTGAACGAACGATACAACGACCGAGAGCAACTCTCTGACGCTGACCACCGGACATAGCCTTAGGCTTTCTGTCGAGGAGGTGTGAGAGGTCGAGGATCTTTGCAGCCTCGTTTACCTTTCTTTCGATTTCATCCTTAGGAACCTTACGGAGCTTAAGTCCGAAAGCCATGTTATCAAAAACAGTCATGTGAGGATAGAGAGCGTAGTTCTGGAAAACCATAGCGATATCTCTGTCCTTAGGAGCGATATCGTTAACGAGACGGTCGCCGATGTAGAGCTCACCCTCTGAAATTTCTTCGAGTCCGGCGATCATACGGAGAGTAGTTGACTTACCGCAGCCTGACGGTCCTACGAGAACGATAAATTCCTTATCTCTTATCTCTAAATTAACATCCGTAACAGCAACAACGCCGCCGGGATATTTTTTATAAATGCCTTTAAGTGTTAAACCTGCCATTTTAAATCCAGTCCTCCAGTTCAAAATTTCTTGCTAACAGTTAAATATTTAATTTTATAATTACACTATCAGCTATGTTAATATAATACCAAACTTTAAGAAAATTTTCAAGATGTTAAATCACCAAAGTTACAATTGCTTGTTTGTTAAAATAGCCGAAAAAATAGGGCTGAAACCGTCACAAAAAACCTCGAAATCCTGCTGTTTAAACAAGTTTTCAACATCTTTGTGCAATAATTCTATACAGTCGCCAAACCCCAGTGTTTCGGGCAAAACGAGACTTCCGAGAGAAATTCTCATAAGAACTTCCACATGATTTCCGACTGCTGCGAACATTCTTTTAACTTGATGATATTTTCCCTCAGTAAGTTCCACAAACGCCAGTTTATCGCTGTTTTCAGCCATTCTGACCTTTGCGGGGAGACACGTTTCGCCGTCTGCCAAAATTATTCCATTTTTGAATATGTCAATATATTTATTTTTAAACGGTCTGTCAAGTTTCACAATATAGATTTTCGGTATATGGCTCTTGGGAGAGAGCATTTTGTGAGCGAGTTCTCCGTCATCTGTGACAAGAAGTGCACCGAGAGAATCCTTGTCAAGTCTGCCGGCTGGAAAAAGTCCTTTTGTGCGAAGTTCCGGCGGAATCAGCTCAAGAACGGACGGTCCGTCATTGCTGTTTGTGGAACATACATATCCCTCCGGCTTGTTGAGGAGGATGTATCTGAAACGCTGTGCGGTGATTTCTCTGCCGGATACAGAAACGCTGTCGCAGTCCGGATCAATTTTCGTATCAGACTTTTTTACAGCGCATCCGTTGAGCGTAATCTGCCCTTTTGCGGCGAGCTGTTTTATCTGACTGCGTGAGAACTCAGTGCGTTCTGAGATGAATTTGTCAAGGCGTATAAGCGGCATATTTTTTCCTCCAGAAGCATATTAATAATTCGGAATTCGGAATGCGTAATTCGGAATTATGGGTGTCGGCATTCGCCGATAAAATTTAACGTAAATCAACACAAGGGGGTAAATTATAAATGAAAAGACGTACATTTATCGTAATTTCTGCGGCTCTTGTCATGGGAGCGGCTTATATCGCAATTACCGGCGAGGAGGGAAATTCCACCGTAAAAAAGGGCGAAAAGGTTCCGGCGGCGACAGTCGGTGAACGTATAGATTACTTTGCATCTCACGGGTGGGAAGTCGAAGAAATCGCCGGAAAGCAGATAACTATTCCGGAAAATTTTTCTCATGCATATGAGGAATACGCACAGCTTCAGGATAAACAGGGACTTCCTCTGCGTGAATATGCCGGAAAAAACGGACATCTTTATGTATACGAAGTAAAAAATTACAGCCCTGAGAGCAGAAAAATGCTGGCAGAGCTGCTTGTTTGCGGTGATACTGCGGTAGCCTCCATGATCTACAGTGAAGACGGCGGAAGCCTCCGTTTATCAGTTTCGTGAAATCAGAAAATATTTATCAGGTTTCCGACAAAGGGGATTCTTACTGCCATGCCATTGTAACCGCCGTAAGCGAGAGCAATAACAAGAGCGAGCATGCAGATTCCCACGAGAACGCCGATGATAGCTCCGAGCACAGGAATAAGACCGATAATTCCCAGAACGATACCTAAAATGATTTCACAGATAAACAGTGTAAGCTGCTGATTGGCATGGAAACGGCAATAGCTGGAGCTTCCATCAATAAGGAGCGGAACAAAGAACAGAAATGAAAATACATAGCATACAGCTATAAGGATCCTGTTCTTCTGCACGTCAGCCTGATTGAAGCCGTTCTGTGCGCTCTGGTCGTTGAAGTTTGAAAGTATTTCTTTCATTTGGGTGTACCTCCGTTTATTTATTTATATTTCTGAAGCTTCTGCTTCATTTTCATCGAGTTCGCTGATAGCCGCAACAAAGCTGTCTATATCTGTAAAATCCTTATAGACAGAAGCAAATCTGATATACGAGATAGGATCGATCTCACGGAGCATATTCAGCACAAGATCGCCTATTTCGCTTGATTTTATGGTGTTGAGCATTTCGTTGGCGCAGAAATTTTCTACAAAATCGGCAATTTCCTCAACCTGATCTATAGTTACGGGACGCTTTTTGATTGCGCTGAAAATTCCCTTGATAAGCTTGGAACGGTCAAAAGTTTCAAAGCCGCCGTCACGTTTTTCCACCATAAGAAGGGGAATTTCAACGACCTCGTAGGTAGTGAATCTTGAACGGCATTTTATGCATTCTCTGCGTCGTTTTATGCGGTCAGCGAGATGACGTGTATCAGTTACCTTTGAGTCGTCAAATCCGCATATGGGGCAATTCATTGTGATTTCCTCTCAATCATTTTATTAAGGATGTTGTAGCTTGAAATAAGTTCGCTTATTCCGCTGAAATTATTTCTGTAAAGCTCCAGAATCACGGAGCAGTCGGGATTAAGCCTGTTAAGTTTATCAAAAAAGAGTCCGAAGTCAAATCTCCCTTTGCCTATCGGGAGACAGTCGCCTAATTCTCCGGAATCGCTTATATGTATGTGTTTTGTGGAAGCTCCGGCGGCATCGAGAAAGCGGAAGGGGTTCTCCCCTGCCCGAATCGCCTGTTTTGTATCGAGAACAAAAGCAAATTCGTTTCCGAGCATGCCGGCGATGTCCTTTATAAAGGACGAAGAACCGCTCTGACAGCGTGAAACGTTCTCGACGGCAACAGTTACGCCGAATTCCTTGCCGAGCCTGTAAAGTCTGCTGTAGCGCTCGCAGAAGAATTCCTTTGATTTGACGGATTTTCCGCTGTGAAATACGAAATATTCAGCGCCCACGATGTTCATGAACCTGAAATAGAGTTTGTAATATTCAAGGGCGTCTGTAAGTCTGCGCTCATAGTCGGAAAAGAACAGAAGCTGTTCCATTTCGCATGTAAACGGGTGGAGAGCCGTGCATTTTGCATCGAAACGCTTCAGCATAGCCGCCGCACCGTGAGCGAAACTTTTTTTCAGCTCTGAGTGAGTATTCACAAAAATTTCCACGCAGGAAACGCCGTTTACTAAAAGCTCATATAGACTTTCCTCGAGGAATTTCGGGAAAAGACAGGCTGTAGAAACACCGGCAATCAAGTCGAAACCTCCATCAATTTTTATAATGTAATTATAACCGGAAATTCGCCTAAAGTCAAGAGGTGATATGAAAGTTGTATGAGTAAATTTTTTTGCAGATAACGATTTTAATTCGGAATTCGTAATGCGGAATTCGTAATTGTGGTGTCGGCATCCGCCGACGGATTAAAATGTTATACCGGATATAAAAAATGACCGATTGTAGGGCTAAATGCAGAATTATAGCGGTCCGCACCGCATACGAACCGCTATAATTTAAGGAGAAGTTGTATAAATACCGATACCGTATAAAGTATGACTGAGGACTTTATGCGGTACTGTAATGATTAATCTTCACGTTTTCTGAGGACAAATGCCGCAGCGGCAGCACCTGTTCCGGCAAGGAAGATACCAGCGATACCGGCGTCACCTGTTTTAGGAGGATTGTTCGCTGATTGTTTTGCAGTAGTTTTCGGAGCGGCAGTAGTTTTTGCAGTAGTAGTAGTTGTTGTGGCTGCTTCGGTAGTAGTTGTAGTAGTTGTTGTTGTTGTAGACGAAACTGACGGAGGTGCCGGCATTGGGGGACGTCCCGGATGTTCATCACGATATGTATCAGGGTCAATAAGACCTGTCATTGTAAATACAATTCTGATTTCATCATCAATAGAGGTGCCAAGGTCATTGAAAGAAGCGTCACTGTTATTTATATATGTTTGTTTCAGAGGATAAATATATCTCACTATTTCGTCAGATGTATATATACTGTCTGTCATTATAGCGTAACGAGGCTCGCCGTGCAGAGTGACGTCAAGCTTTTCGCCGTCTACCCATATTTCGTCTATTTTAAACTCAAGCTCGTCTTTTAATCCAAGCGGATTGGGGTGAATATTTTCGATTGAGAGAGTAATATTATTCGCCTCGTTTATTCCGGAATCAGCAACATTCCATGTCATGTCGAACTGTCCGTCTTTGTATATCATTTTGCTGCCAAGAGAATTTGTATCATCGCTGCTGTTGAATAAAAGGGACACTGTTCCGACTGGTGTTTTAGTTTCTTCAGAATCATCTTCTGCCGGAGGAGTTTCAGTGCTTGCATCTGATCTTATCAGCGGATCATCAAGGAAGTAATTCTGATCACATAAGAAGATTCCTAAGATTTTTTCATGAGCTTCGGCTTTTTTAATCTGTTCTGCCGAAAGATTGCAGTTCATCCATGGAATGAGATTAACATCGGAAACATCAGCGCCTATATCGTTAAGAATAGCAGTTCTATACTCAGAGGCTACTTCTTTCAGATGCTTGCTGTAAATCGGGTGTTTTATCTTTTCGAGCTGGATTTCATCATACTGGGATTTATCAAGAGCAGCGTATTCTTCTTCTGCTCTCTTTATAGCTTCGTCATCAAATTCATTAGCGTTATAATCATAGATTATATAAACCCTCACGCTTTCCACGTTATCGGCTACAGCTTTTTTTACGCCATCTGACAGCTTGGAATCCGGATCTCTTTTGTCCTGAATTTTGCCTGATGGAGTAGTTTCCGGCACCTGTTCATAGCCATAATCTTCACCCGATACAGATTCAGCCGCATTTGTACAAAAAGCCGCACATGCGCCGGTGATAATGGTAAGTGAGCAAAGCAGAGATATTATTTTTTTCATAGTAAAAACCTCCCTTAATTCATTTTGTCAGGAAAAATCATAAACCGCTGATTTTGCCTTCTACTTATTAGTCGTTTCTGAAAGCAAAAACTCTCACTATTTTTGAAAAAAATGAAAATTTTTCAGAAAGCAGAAAAAACAGACTTCAAAAGAGTGGATTTATACAAAAACTTTCAATAATTATGATAAATTCCTTTGACAAATGACGAATGATGTGGTATAATATTTGAAAAAAGTCCCGTCGGACGTGAGGAGGATATTATAATGAGTGTAAAAATAATTTCTGACAGTACCTGTGACCTTTCTCCTGAGCTTATCAAAAAGTACGGTATAAAAATAATGCCGCTTCATATTGTTCTCGGCGACAAGGAATACGAAGACGGTTTTTCAATAACTCCCGATGAAATTTACAAGTGGTCGGATGAAAATAACGCTACCCCGAAAACTTCTGCGATAAATCTTGAATATACAATGGATATTTTCCGTCCTATCATCGAAGCCGGCGACGAAATCGTGTGCTTCGGAATTTCCGGCGAGATGTCCACGACAGTCAACGTAATGCGGCTTGCGGCTGAGGAGCTTGAAGCAGAGGACAGGATTTTCATTATAGATTCACGAAATCTTTCCACAGGCATAGGATTACAGGTCATAGAAGCGGCGATAATGGCAGCAGAAGGGCACAGCGCCGCACAGATAGCCGGACGCATTGCTGAGATAATTCCCCGTGTGAGGGCGAGCTTTGTCATAGATACGCTTAAATATCTGCATCGTGGCGGCAGATGCAGCGGTATGGCGGCTTTTGCCGGAACAGCTCTGAAGCTTCACCCGAAAATCGTTGTAAATGAGGGGAAAATGTCTCCCACAAAGAAATACATGGGCAATATCAGCCGTGTAGTGATGAATTACGTCAGGGAAATGGAAAAGAATCTCAGAAATGCCGAGACTGACCGTGTATTTATCACACATTCCGGATGCAGTAAGGCTATTGTCAGCGATGTCCGCAAGTATCTCGAAGAACTCGGAATTTTCAGTGAGATTCTCGAAACAAGAGCCGGATGTGTTGTTTCCAGCCATTGCGGACCTAATACGCTGGGAGTGCTGTTTATCGAAAAATAGACGAAAACGAAAAAATTACAAGGGGAGCACACATGGGTGCTCCCCTACATTATGTCATTTGAAATATCGGTATAAAGTTCAAACCTATATTTATATTTCTGCATCCTCAGAGGAATCCTCGCTTGTGCTATCAGTGGAATCTTCGCTTGAATCCTCACTTGCATCTTCGCTTGAATCCTCAGTGGTATCCTCATCGGGTTCATCTGTATTTACGAGGTGCTCTGCTTCCGGAATGCCGTCATGGCAGACAGTAATTATAAATCCGTCGATATTATTTCCCGATATAGTGTAATCCTTGCCGGACGGAACAGGAACAGAAGTCTTTTCTGCGCCGTCGTCTGACGGAACATAATACACTTCATATTTTCTGTTATCGTGGTCAGTGAATTCAAGGTGTTCGCCCTCGTAGGTATACTTTTTGAGAAAGTCGGTGTATTCCTCAAGGCAAAGATTGTTCTTTGTCATGTAATAGGCATGAGGAATTCCTACATAGCGGAAATGCCACGGTTCAGAGGCTATCTTTGTGATATCGGTTTTTTCCTCGGTATATCGTACAATAAAGCCGTATTTGTAGCAGTTTTCGTTGAGCCACGCATGATCGCCGGTACCCTGATAGTCGTAGTTTACAGTTTCGCTGAAATCGAATGCATAGCCTGTTTCGTGCTCGCTGTAACCCGGCTTTGCGGCAATTTCAGAACCTTTTTCGTCAAGGATCTCCTGCTGACGTTCTGTACTTCTGTACGCTCCGTATATAATAAGCGTACCGTCATAATACAGATTGTAATAATCTTCGATAAAAATTTCCATAGGATCATAAACCGTATCAAGAATCAGGTCATCTTCCTCGGATGTATTGGGATCAGCAAGCGCAGAAAAGAATGAAATACCATTTATATTGTTCTTTTCGATAATGCTCACAAGATTCTCATCGCCGCCGAAATACTGGTGATCTTCGTTAACGAGGATAAGCTCGCCCCTGTATTTGTCCTTTGTATTGACCATAAGGGATTCATAGATAACCTTATTAGGGTCAGTGACTTCCTCAGGCGGAATAGTTGTCGGTTCTGTGACCTCGATGATATTCGAGCCGTTGTCAGCTCTTTCGATAGTTTCAGAGCGTTTCATTGCACCGTGAATAAGGAAACCTGATACACCGATAATTCCGGCGCAGATAACGAGTTCAGTGAAGCGCTTTGTACGCTGAATGCTTTTAGCTTTGCTTATATTTTTCTTCTTAGCCATTTTTAACTCCATTCTGCCGTATGGCGCAGATGTCTCTTTTGTTTCACGCCATTATTATAGCACATCCTTTTCAAAAAATATAGTACTTTTACAGTATATTCGTGATTCTGACGGATTTTATCTGATAAAGAATGCCGAAATTATACATTCTGCCCTCGGAGATTTTTTGCACTGTGTCAAAAATGCACAATTTTGAATGCGGAAATATTTCTTTTTGTACAATGTTTTGTCTGACCTATTGAAAATATCTTAATAGGATGCTATAATTAAAGTGTATAAAATGAATCGTCTTTTGTTTTAAAGGAGTGATATTATGACGTGCCCTCAGTGCGGCAACGAAAATCCGCCTAAACTAAAATTCTGTGTTTCATGCGGCACTAATCTTGAAAATCCGCAGGAAATAAACTACGAACAGGTGGACATGGGAAATTACCATTCCGAAGAAGAACCAAGCTCCGGCGGTTTCAGCCTGAGCAGCGGAACTTTTACTATCTGTGATAATACACGCAGTACAGACACATCCTCCGATTTCTACACCGCTGAAGAACTCAACAGCGACGAGGAGGAATTCGACTTCAGCAGCTTTGACGAGCCCTTTATCCCGAAGCTTGACGCTGAAAGACTCTCTCTGCCCTCTATGGAAAGACCGGCACAGCAGCCTGTTCCTCAGCAGGCACATCAGCCACAGGGAATGTACGGCTACCCTCAGCAGCCTCAGCAGATGGGTGGAATGCCACAGCAGATGGGCGGAATGCCACAGCAGATGGGCGGAATGCCACAGCAAATGGGCGGAATGCCGCAGCAGATGGGCGGAATGCCGCAGCAAATGGGTGGAATGCCGCAGATGAACGCTATGCCGCCTCAGCCGCAGATAATCGGCTACGACCAGAACGGAATGCCGATATATGGTCAGGTACAGCCGATGATGTATCCTCAGCCACAGATAATCGGCTACGACCAGAACGGAATGCCGATATATGGTCAGGCACAGCCGATGATGTACGGTCAGCCGCAGATAATCGGCTACGACCAGAACGGAATGCCGATATATGGTCAGGCACAGCCGATGATGTATCCTCAGCCGCAGGTTATCGGCTACGATCAGAACGGAATGCCGATATACGGTCAGGCTCCGGTAATGATGTACCCGCAGCAGCCTATGCAGCCGATGCAGGGCGATATGCCGGGAATGCCCAACATGGGCAGTATGTACGGTATGCCTTCAATGGGTGGAATGCCGCAGATGCAGCCTTATGGTCAGCAGCAGCCTGTTCAGAACAAGCCTAAGAATGACAGGGTAGAAGTTTCTGATGATTTCTGGAAGTTCTTCGACGGCGGAAAGTCCACCGATCACAAGGACAGCGACGATTTCTTCGGCAGTAAGGATATGAGCGATGTTTCCGCTGATAATCTTGATGTAAGCCGTCTGAAACGTTTTGAGCACAAGAAGAACGACTATATGAGCGATACTCCTATCGTTGACGGCTCCAGACTTGCCGCAAATACGGAGGCAAAATACAACAAGCTCTATATGAAGCAGACAGAAACCGTAAATGCGGAAGATCTTCAGGCTAAGGAAGATGAGCATACACAGGATATCATGGGCGTTACAAAGGATGTAGACGCTGATAAGATACAGGAATACAAGCATTATAAGTCACGAATTTCAATGGAGCACACAGAAGAAGCCAACGCAGATGAGCTTGAAGCGTACACACCTGAGCACACAGAAGCTATCATGGCACAGGCTGAGCATGCTGTTGAAGCTCTGCCAAAGAAGAAAACTACATATGTTGACGAGATAGACGCAATAGAGCTTCCTGAGTATATGCAGGCGAAAAAGACAGTCCGTGACGATACTCCGCAGATACCAGATCTGCCGGAGATATAAACTAAGGATTTAGGAACGCCGGAATTTGCGTTCTTAAAATAAAACAAAGGAGAGAAAAAGAAAAATGAAAAAATTTCTTGAAGAATTCAAGGCATTTGCGCTCAAGGGCAATGTAATGGATATGGCTATCGGTGTAATCATCGGTGCTGCATTCGGAAACATTGTTACTGCATTTACCGAGGATTTCATCAATCCGCTTATCGCTTGTATAGGCGGCGCTGAGTTCGGGGGAAGAATCGAGATTGGCGATACCGGACAGTACCTCAACTGGGGACATTTCATCACAGCTATTATCAACTTCCTCATCATGGCGTTCTGCATTTTCCTTATGATGAAGGGCGTAAACAAGCTCCTTTCAATCGGAAAGAAGAAGGATGAAGAAGCTCCCAAAGCTCCTCCGGAGCCTACTAAGGAAGAAGTTCTTCTCACTGAGATCAGAGATCTTCTCAAAGAAAAGAAATAAGGCACCAGCGGTGCCCCCGATACACGGTCCCATGTGCGTTCCGCACATTTCTCTGTACGATGCAGAACTTGCCATTCGCTCGTGGGAACAAATTTTATACCGGTTATTTTTATAATGAACCAGCGGTGCCCCCGTTCCACGGTGCAGCGTGACGCTGCACCCAGTTCACGTTTCCGTGCTGCGCACTCACTCTGTACGGAGAGGTAGTCTGCTATCGCATACGGTAGAAATTTAATGCTATAAATTGTAGGGGACGGCG
>JAFXEJ010000145.1 GCA_017513795.1 Ruminococcus sp. | reverse complement strand
TCGTCTTGGAACGTTTATCTGCATGGGAGCATTCGGACTCATGCTTTCGCACTGTATACTCAATATCGGAATGGTTCTGAAAATGGCTCCGGTTATCGGAATTCCGCTGCCGTTTCTCAGTGCGGGCGGAACTGCCATGGTAAGTATGTATGTAATCATCGGGCTTGTTCTCAGTACCTACAGCCACCGTGCAGTGCTCTACAATGTGTTCTACGACGCAAATGAAAAGGCGTGAAAAATGGCTAATGTAGCAGTTTTTTCCGGCAGTCACCAGTAATTATATAAATAGTATAAAGCAATCCGCACATAATACAAAAATGCGGATTGTTTTTTTTGTATTAATTGCTTAAATTGATTTTTCTATTATTGACATTATTTTATCAGTGTGATAAAATGTTAGATGTGTATTTTTGTCTATGATTGGGGATATGGTATGAATAAAGAAAAAAAAGCAAAAATGAAAAACAATGGGGATACAGGAATAAAAGAGAAAAATGTAAAAAAAAGCGGTAAGACCGGAATTGCAGCACGTTTTAATCTGAAAAATGAACTTACGATGCTTCTTATCAGTCTTGCGGCAAGCTTTACGCTGTTTTTCTTCTCGCCTCTTGATGTTTTCATCGGAAATCAGCGAGATTTCATTGTAGGCTTCGGACGTGTATTTCCTCCGATGCTGATAATGGCTTCGCTCTCGACAGTGGTGCTTTTCGTACTCCAGAATATAATGCTGCTCATACATGAAGCGGCATATATCGTGGTTTCAAGAATCATTTTCGGATTCCTGCTGGCGGGATATATACAGATGCTTTTCCTCAACGGAAAGATGACATCATTCACAGGTGATGCCTATCGCTATAATGACCACAAGGCAACAGTAATTTTTAATGCTGCGCTTTACATAGCACTTATAGCACTTCCGCTTGTTCTGACGATTCTTGCAAAGAAGCTTCCGGCGAACAAGGTGCTGAATTTTTCCGGCGGAAAGATAATTCCTTACATGAGCGCACTTTTCTTCCTGATGCAGCTTGCCGGCACAGGAACTTCAATGCTTACGGCAGATTTCAGCAAATACAAGAAGAATTATACATCATATCTTTCCTATGAACCGGCAATGTCGCTTTCAAAGGAAGAAAACATCATCGTCTTTCTCGTAGACAGAATGGACGGCGACTGGATGGATCAGGCGGTTGCACGCTATCCCGAACTCAACGATAAGCTCGAAGGCTTTACATACTACCGCAATAATATCTCGCACAATACACAGACATTCCCGTCTGTTCCGCAGATGCTTACAAATTCCATGTACAAGGGAACAGAATGGGCAGATTATGTAAGCAAGGCATGGGCAGGTGATACTGTTCCGAAGAATCTCAAAGAGAACGGCTACAACGTAAACCTTCTCATTGACAACCTCACAACATACAGCAGCGTTGTTCAGCTTAAGGATCAGTGCGACAATATCAGACAGTGTGAGGATGACAATGTAGAATTCAACTACACCGGTAAGAACGGAATCATCCAATCACTTACAAAGATTTCTCTTGCAAAGCTTTCACCCTACGCACTCAAGAGCGTTTATACTGTTGGAATGGGCGCAAATCTTTCTTCTGACTTCGTAAAATATAAGGTAGTCATGGAAGATCGTATGCCTATGGCAACTGATGTTGAATCAGATCTGAGATACAATGACTATATCAGAAGTCATCCGCTCAATGCAGACAGCGAGAAAAAAGTGTTCAACTATACTCACCTCAACGGCGCACATAACCGTTCCGCAAGACTTGTCGGACTTTTCGACAAGACAGGAACTGAACCTATCGAAAGAGTTGAGACACTCCGTGGAGATCTTGAAATCGTTTTCTACTACATGGAGGAAATGAAAAAGCTTGGCGTTTATGACAACTCAACTATCATAATTCTCGGCGATCACGGCAGACCGCCCGATGAGATTGAAGCGGCAAGCAAGAAGTATCTTGAAAGTCCTATCATGACTTCGCTTCTTGTAAAGCCGAAGAATGCGGAAAGAGTTCCGCTTCAGACTGACAGCAAGTCAGAGCTTACAAATGATTTCTTCCCGGCAAGCATTCTTGAATATGCCGGCATAGATCACAAGAAATTCGGATATTCATATAACGATGTTATCACTCAGGAGCTTCATCCCACAAGATATCTTCAGACATACGACTTTATGGGTTACGGTCTTTTAGAGCCAAAGACGCTTTACAAGATCACAGGGGATGCAAGAGATTTCGACAACTGGGAAGTAGAAAAAATTAATTAAATTTATGTGTAATTAAAGAAAGGATGGCTTATCATGTTTAATCAGGCAGCAATGTACATTGATCCGGCAACCACAAGTCTTATCATTCAGATCGCAGCGGGCGTTCTCATCACTGTAGGAACATTTCTGGGTATCTTCTGGAGCAAGATAAGGAGAGTGTTCAAAAAGAACAAGGCAGAAGAAGCTCCGGCTATCGACGCTTCTGAGATAAATGCTCTGCACGACGGCGAGAAGGATGTTATCACAGCTGATGATCTTCTTGCAGATGAAGAAGATTAATTTCCGGAGAGTGTAAAATGGCTGTATTAGGTACGATTCTCGGCTGGGTAATGAGTCTGATCTACGATCTGATCCATAACTACGGTCTGAGCATTATAGTATTCACACTTTTCACAAAGATACTGCTTTTCCCCATAAGCCTTCTCACGCAGAAGAACTCTATCAATATGGTAAGGCTTATGCCGGAGGAAAACGCACTTAAAATCAAGTACATCGACGACAAGGATAAGCTTGCGGATGAACGTCTTGCCTTGTACAAAAGGCATAAATATCACCCGATACTTGGTTCTGTACCGCTTCTCATCCAGATTCCGCTTGTGCTCGGACTTGTATATGTAATTTACCGTCCGCTTTCCTATGTATTGCAGATAGACAGCAGCATTATCGATACCATGAGAGAATGGTTCGTGAACGCTTCCGGAAGCTTCAACAACGAGGACAGCAATTATCAGGTTGAAATCATCAACAGGATAAAGGACGGAGTGCTTCCGGAGGGAAAGAATCTCGGCGGTGTATTCTCCGAGATAAAGGCACTTGATATGCATTTCCTCGGAATTGACCTCAGCAAGACTCCCTCATTGAAGAAGGATTATATACTCCTCGTGATACCGTTGCTTTCCGGTCTCAGTGCATGGCTTCTCTGCTTTGTACAGAACAAGATAAACATTCTTCAGATGGCTCAGGGAAATGCCAACAAGATCATCACCACAGTATTCATGGTTGCATTTTCAGTATATTTTGCATTCCTCGTGCCGGCTGGCGTAGGTCTTTACTGGATATTCGGAAATATCTTTGCAATTCCGTCCATGTATCTAACGAATATCTGCATGCCGCCGAAAAAATATATCGACTATGAATATCTCAACAAGATGAAGGAGCAGAGAATCGAAAAGGAACGTCTTCACAAGCTTCACGGAGCAAGAGAAAAAGAGGACTACAAGAAGTTCTTTGCAAATGAAAAGGTTGAGCTTGTGTTCTATTCCGAGCAGAGCGGTTTCTTCAAGTACTATGCCGGAATGATCGACTATATCTGCAATCATTCGGATATTAAGATCCACTATGTAACGAGCGATCCGGACGATGCTGTTTTCAATGATCCGAGAGAACAGATAGTACCTTATTATATCGCTTCTGATAAGTATCTCATACCGCTGTTCATGCGTCTTGACTGCCGTATGTGCGTTATGACTACTCCCGATCTTGAAAAATATCACCTCAAACGTTCAAGAGTCAATAAGAAAATTGAGTACGTCTATGCGTTCCACGGCATGGGAAGTACGGCTCTTACCCTCAGAAAGGGCGCTCTTGACTGGTACGACACGGTATTTGCCGTTGGTATCGACTGCGTAAATGAGCTGAGAGATGCAGAGGAACTCTACAAGACACCGAAAAAGCGACTTGTTGAAACGGGATATCCTCTCATTGACGAGATGATCGAAAAATATGAGAGTACCGATCACGCTGAAAATAAGGTTCCGAGAATCCTCATTGCTCCGTCATGGCAGCCGGATAATATTATTGATTCCTGTATTGACGGAATACTCGATCAGCTTGCAGAAACGGATTATGAAATCATCGTCCGTCCTCATCCGCAGCAGGTACGTCACGAGCCTGAGAAGTTCGAGCTCATGAAGGAAAAATACGGAAAGTTCGCCAATATCGAGATACAGACTGACTTCTCGTCAAATAATCCTGTTATGGAGTCTGATATTCTCATCACTGACTGGTCGGATATTTCATGGGAATTTGCTTTTGTAACAAAGCGTCCTGTTCTGTTTATCAATACACCTATGAAGGTTATGAATCAGGAATGGGAAAAGATAAAGACAAAGCCTATAAATATTACTCTGCGTGATGTTATCGGCGTATCGCTGGAGCCTGACGCTCTTGGAGATATCGGCGGAACTATCAGTACTATGCTCGCTGAAAAGGAACAGTACCGTGAGACTATCACAAAAACTTTCCATGAGCACGTTTTCAATGTCGGCAAGAGCCGTCAGCTGTGCGGAAAGTACATTGTAAAGAGTCTGAAATAATAAAGACAACGGCACCTGTATACGGGTGCCGTTCAGCGTGTAGAAAAAGTATGTTGTAGGGGACGATGTCCACATCCGCCCGTTTGAATTTAAATTTATTCTGCGGTGCGATGTGGGCATCGCACCCTACATTCGCTTGTGAGGATAAATTGCACGGACGACCATTGGTCGTCCGTTTTTTTGAACAAGATTTGCTGATAAAATAACGGCACCCGAATGTGAGTGCCGTTTGTTGTATTATAATATGTATATTACTTCTTGGATTTCTTATCCTTTTTTGATTTCTTTACGTCACCGTCAGAATTTTTAACGGGAACAGTGATAAGTTTCGCTTTGATAAGAGCAAATCCAACTGCTCCGGCTACTATCGTTGCCGCAACCATTTCAAGAACGGCATTGAGCGATATCGAGGTGAGAACGTAAATAATAGCAGATTTAGTTTTACCGTCTTCGTCAGTCATATATTTCTCAACAAAATTATCATTATTGCCGAAAAGCAGAACGAGTGCGCTCATGAAGAAGATAGTATTCAGCAGTGCTGTGAAAAATCCAGTGATAAAGCATGAGAGCTTGGCGTCTTTGATTCTTGAAACAATTCTGAAAATACAGCCTACTAAGAATCCGTCCAGAACTCTGGGGACAATACGCTGGATAATTGTAGCTATCGGGCTGATATCCCATGTAAAAATTCCCATTGTGCTTGGAATTCCTATTCCCACACACTGCAGAGTACTGAAAAGTCCGAAAACGGCTCCCATGGCGGCTCCGCCTATAGGTCCGAGGGCTATTGCAGCTATTGCAACAGGAATTACGTTAAGGGTGATTACGAGCGGTCCGATGGGGATAGAGCCTATCGGCGTACATGAAAATACAACAACGATCGCCGTCAGCAGAGCCATCAGTACCATTGATTTGGTAGAGATTTTTGCTTTTTCTTTCATAAAAATTCCTCCTTGTTACTATTCCTCATCCGAGGATATAATACAACAGTATTATAATAGCATACTTTAAGCCGGTTGTAAAGAGTTTTTTGCGAAAAAATGGACATTTTCTGAATAAAATCAACAGATTGTAATATTTCACTATTGCTTTACGACTGGTATTATTCTAAATGTATAAATGTAACAAAAATCCGGCTTAATTTTCTCTGTCGTATAAATAGTAAAAAGCTTGAAATAACTGGTTTCGTGTGATATAATATATGTATGAATCTCTGCGCTTTTGTTGCGTACATGCGATAAAATCAGTGTAGGGATAATGTACATTATATAAGAAAGGATGGGGTTTACTCATGAAAAAATCTTTCAGGAAAAGAATGCTGAGTGGGTTTACTGCAGCGTTGATGGGAGTTTCTGTAATTCTTCCTTCAATCGCAACGCTTCCGCTGAGTACAGGGGCAGCAGAAGCATCAGCTAATATACCTACTTTGCCAATGGGCGATTCTTCTCCGAGTCAGGTAGAGGGTAGTGATATTACAATATATGATAAAGAATACTCCAATTATGGATTGTTCAATACCACAATGCCACTCGGATTAGCAAATAACTTCCACTTATTTGCATTTGAATCTCTGGATATCGGCGCTCACTGTAATGGTAACTTTGCAGCACCGAAAGTAAATGTTCCTGGAAACTGGGGAACGTCACAGCTGAAAGGCTCTGGCGGTGATTTGACAGTAATAACTGAAGAAATCGTTTCGATGTCTCCTGTAACTGATACCAATATTCTTTTCGTTCCGGAAAAATATGAGGTCAAGGTTACATCAGGTAATGGTGAGACATTAGTGGAAAAGGGCAATCCTATTAATAATGGTGATATGGTTTATATTAATGATCATAAAATCACTTTTAATGCAACACCCTCGTACATTTATAAGGTAAGTGAGGATTTCATTGATTTTGCTAAGGAACAGCAGAGTTACATCTCATTTGCCAATGAACTGCGTGATCCGGCTGTCTGGAACATAAAAAATCCGATAGGCAAGGACAATATGCTCAAAGGCGCAAGTCAGCTTACTGGTAGTTATAACCTGAACAACGAGTATGTTATAGCTATTACTGATGAGCAGAAGGAAGGTCCTTGTGTTCTTAATATCAATGTTAAGGATATCGTTGAAGGAAATGGACCGTTTAACGGATTCGTAATTGATAACATCGGTGATGAGCCGTTAGTTATTAACATGGATCTGGCAGGATATGGCAGTGAATATTCACAGTCCTTCTCAATGAAATTCAAGAAGAATGGTGAAGACCTGAATAACTTAGAAGAAAGTATTTATGGTGGTACATCTATTCTTTGGAATTACTATGATTCAAGCAATGAAACAGACGGAACATTTTCCGGAAACATCTTATTGCAGAATACTGTTATAGGAAGCGTGCTTGCACCTAAGGCATTAGTAAGTGCTGGAAGTAACGTTGACGGTACTATTATTGCTAACGTTATCAAGACATCTGCTGAAACACACAGAAGTGACTTTTTATCTCCTTCTGGTCTGACAGTACAGAAAACATGGAGCGATGGAAATAATCAGCATCTTACAGGATCTGTTGAAGTTCAGCTCTATAGTGCAAATGTTCCTGATGCAGATATTTTTAAATTTGATGACGAAGAATATGCGGCATCAATCGGGCTGCAGAAATATGGAGAACCGGTTAAGCTGAGTTCAGAAAATGGATGGAGACATAACTGGGGCAATCTTTTGAATGCTTCTTCTGAAGACGAAGGAAGAGAGCCATTTTTCTACTACGCTAAAGAAGTTTCACTTGATGGCTATGCAATTTCAAGCTATGTAAACGGCAATGGCGTTAAGGGTACCGGTGTTATCACACTTAGTAATACTCCCCTGAATTACAGTGTGAAAATAAACAAAGTTAACGAAATCAATGAGCCGGTTGAAGGCGCTCTTTTTGGTCTCTATGACGGCGACACACTTGTGAAGAAGTGGACGAGCGGCGCAACAGCAACTGATATTAAAATTCCTTCTGCGATCAATATATCTGAGTTGAGTGAAAAAAATGAGTTTACATCAACTTATACGATCAAAGAAATTATGGCTCCTGAGGGTTACATAACAGATACTTCATCACAAAAAATAACTCTTAAGGAAACAGTTGAGGTTACTGAGGCAGATGGTCAGCCTTTCGTAACAAAGATCAACGCAACAATGGAATATACTATTGGTTCGGGGTATTATGCACAGAAAAATACTTACAATTATGAAATAACTGAAAATTATACAGACGGCTTTATTTCTTCAAGAGACATTGCTGTTACTCGAGATGTTTGGACAGGCGGCGGTGGTTATGTACCACCCACTACTGTCACAGATGCTTTTACAGTTGATTTTGTAAACGGAATAGTTACAGCTGGTGAAACACAGATTTCATCAGTTGATACAGATGCAGAATATGTTATTCCATCTGGTGCGCCGTACATGCCTGATACTGTTTACCATTATGATTCTTCAAGCTACATGGTGACAAGTGATACAAATTCTCTGACATTTACAAACAAAGTAGCTCCTTTATTACAGAAGGTAGATGACAGCGGCAATGTTCTTGCTGGTGCTAAGTTAAAACTTGAAGAAGGTACATTATCACCTGGAGAAGAAGGCTTTACATTTACTGTAAATGCTGAAGCTGAAGCAATTCAGTGGGAATCCGGCTATGATGAGGCTCTTTCTTTCAGTACTATAAGCACAGAAGATTTTGTTGACGGAACTTATAATCATGTATACCGTATAAGTGAAACAGAAGCCCCTGCAGGTTATGATAAGGCAGAAGATATATATCTTGTTAAGCAGGAGTCATATAGTAATTATGGGCGCAGCATAAATGTATACTATATTACAGCTGAAAATGGTAAAGTAACCACATTCCCATTAGAGTTGGGATATTGGTATAATATGCCGATAGTAAATGAATCTGATGAGGAACATGGCTGGAGTAAAATGGATATACTCAATAGTGAACTCTCAGATCGTATCATTAAGATGACCGATAAAAAGATCAAGGGTATTGAAATCAACTTTAATAAGGTTGAAGTTCTGAAAACAGAAAACGGCGACATCAGCTTTACTGATAAAGCTATAACCGGAGCTGAAGTAGATCTTTATGCGGATGACGGTTCAGAAGAAGGCGTCCTTATTGCTAAGAATATTTTTGGTAAGAATTCTTCTGAAATCAAACTTTCTGAAATTAAAACAGGTCCTGCTGAAAAGGAAAATTTTGAGAAATATGTTCAGAAGGGAAGACTTCTTCCTGGTAAGTACTTCCTTGTTGAAAAGAAGGCACCGGAAGGTGTAACTCCTTTTGAAGGAAAACAGTATTTCACAGTAACTGATGATAGTAAGGCAATTACTGGCGTATCTTCACAGGTAAGTGTTGGCAGTTTCGCAAGCGGCAAACAGCTCGTTGTAGGAAATGCCGGCAGAAAAGTAGTTGCAATCAGTTATGTAAAGAAAAGTGGAAATCAGGGTAAAATTAATGATTCAAACGGAACTACAATTGCTGAGTTGAATTTCAATGATGATTCCGGTAAAATGGATCTTCCTACTGACAGAGTATTTACTATACCTGAAGATGGTATAATCGTATTCGATAAGGAAAGAGCTATTGAATTTGAATCTCTGACATTACACTTTGAAATTGACAGCAATATCAAGAGTGATTATCTTAATATTATATCACCTAATATGGGACAGTATAATATTTATGTTGGTAACTATAAGGGCGGAGTTCTTGAAACACCTAAGTACGAAGTAGTAATCAACAAGAAGGATGCTGCCGGTGAAAACGGTAATGAAGTCGCAGGCGCAACATTAAAGCTCACAGGAACAGATGTATCCGGAAATGCAATAACATTTGCAGAAGGATCACTTGTTCTCGGAAACGATGCAGAAGCAATAAGTGCTTCAGGCGATAACCTGTCATGGAAGTCTGGCAATACTCCGACAAATGTAACTGTACCGAATGGTACATATACACTTCACGAAGAAGCAGCACCAAATGGCTACAAAATAGCATCAGATATCACTTTCAAGGTAACTGACGGTAAGATAACACTTATTGGTGAAAATGGTGAAGAAGAAGAAGTAGGCAGCATCACAATGGTAGATGAGCTTATTCCGGAGCCAACACCAACATACGAAGTAGTAATCAACAAGAAGGATGCTGCCGGCGAAAACGGTAATGAAGTCGTAGG
>JAFXEJ010000144.1 GCA_017513795.1 Ruminococcus sp. | reverse complement strand
TCGCCGTATGTACCTACATACACAAAGAATTCCTCTGCGTCAAATTTCTCATTAATTACAGTTACTTTCTTTACATCGTCAAACTGTTCCGGATATGTTTCAAGAAGAATACCGGAAAATGTCACTTCAAGCTTCATGCCTACCACTGGCTTGACGTTTTCAAGATACGAAGCAGATAAAGTAATCAGTTGTTTTGGACTTTCGCTGTTTTTTACAATAAGTGTATTACCTTTTATCTCTGTAATTTCCACTGTCATTACAGCATTTTCTTCAATATTCTGCTTCGAAGCCATAACAGCAGAACTTCTACTTTCAGCATTGACAGCCATTCCTGTTGAGAATGCGGGTACAAGCATGCATGCGCTCATAAATACCGCACTGAATCTGGATGAAAAACGTTTCATAATAATGCCTCCTTCATTAAGTAAAAAAATAGAATGAACAAGACTTTTACAAGGGCTACCTATTCCCTTGCACTGTCTTAATTATACCACATTTCTGGTATAAAATCATTATAAAATTGTGAATTCGTATGTGTAAAAAATATATAGGCAATGTAGGGTGCGATGCCCACATCGCACCGTAGACATATTACATTCATAACGGGCGGATGTAGGCATACGCCCCTACATAAGAAATAAAACAAAAAATATGTTTGCCCACGAAAATTTTACGCATACTGTGAATTCTTGGAAATTAAATCCCACCTGTTTTTCCTTTATACTTATTAGTCGTTTCTAAACACATAAAACTCTCACATTTTTATGGAAAAACGGGATTTTTTTCAGATAATGCACTGCTATTTGCGTGCAGAAATTCACAAAAAAATATTGACAAAAAGCCAGTGCATGGTATATACTTATACTATCCCATACAGACGGCTGCAATCCTATATGCTGTCTTTGACAGTTCAAAGGAAATGCCGCACGAAAGGAAGGTTTATATGAAACGTAAAATCATTTTCTCATTCCTGCTCTCCATGATGCTTACAGCTGCGGTAAGCTGCGGAAATGAAAACAAATCTTCAAAAAAGGATTCCTCTGAAACATCGTCATCAGACAGCACAGAAACCGGAACAACAACTACTGCTCCGGCTGAAAGCACAACTGAACAGACCACTACAGAAGCTCCAACAGAAATAGCAACAGAGGCTCCTACAGAGGCACCCACAGAAAAAACTGATTATAACAAGGTTTACTCGGATATCATCAGTGATTTCAGAAATGTTATCACAAACGGTTTACAGGATGATACTGAAATTCTTGGCGATCCGACAGTTATTTACTCCCTCTCAGGACGTGAAGCTGAATACAATCTCGGCTATGCCATAGAGGATCTCAGCGGTGACGGTATACCTGAGCTTACAATTGCAACTATCGACGAAAAACGTGACGGTATCGGTTACGGCAATTTGGTTTACGCTGTATATACCTGTCACGATGATACTGTATCTCTCGCTTTTGAAGGAAGTTACAGAAACAGCTACAGCTACAAGGGCGACGGAACTTTCTTCTATCGTGGATCAAGCGGCGCAATGTATAGTATATTCGGCAGCTTCACGCTCCAGCCCGACGGCAGAAAATTAAGCTGCAATGACTATTACTTCACATACCCGAAAGACGATACATACACAGAAATCGGCTGCTATCACAATACTCTCGGCATTGTTGATAAGGAGCAGTCCGAAGAACTTGATATCACAGAGGACGAATTCTGGGAAATGAACAAGAGCATGGATACTGAATCAGTTGAAATCGCTCTTACTCCGTTTGTTGACGAGTACGAAAACAAGGCATCCTCAAAGCTTTTTGCCGAATATATTGAAGATTCCACATATAACGAGGATTCATGCAATTATTATTCGATAGATAACTCTGACAGCTCAACAAAAATTGTTTTTTCAACTGACGGTAAGCTTCAGGATTTCAAACTGCTGTCACTTTTTATGGAGGATGTCAGCGATGACGGCAAGGTGAGCTACTCTGTCAGCGATATTTACTCCTATGGTACACTTACATTTGATGCTCCGCTTCTTGTAGAATTGACGTTCTACGGCGATACACCTTCATACGGTGTTTCCTATACAGACGAAACAGGCGAAACAAAGCGTTTTTCAATTTCAATGAGCGGATATGACGGTTCACTGGAACTTCTTGAATTCTGAAAAAAAATAAGCTCAGCACGCAAAATGAGGATCATCAATTAACGACGATCCTCATTTTTTATATTATTCCTTTTCTGAAGCAGCATCAGGAACAGCAGCCGGCTCTGTAAGGGCTGTGAAGCCGTCGCCATGTTTTTTTCAGAGTAAATGATGTATCTTAATCTGATTATCAGCTGAATAATGCTTCAAAGAGTTCAGGAGTCTTTTCAGCGTCACTGTTAGAAATAGATATGATACACATAAGATTATCATCGATTTTTTTGACATAATCGTATGTATACTCTTCTCCGCCATAGCTGTATGTGAATTTAGTTATAATTCTGACGTATTCTTCTCCGCCAAGTTTGACATTTTCAGGAGCTTCTAAAGTATATGTACCGCCTGCATCGCTGCCCAGATTTTCATAAATTTCCTTTTGGTAATTATAATAATCTTCCTCGGTATAGTCCGAATCATCAGGAACACCAAGTTTGGTGTTTAAGAAGAAGATTGAAATAAATTCACCACCGCTCCAGAAAGCGTCATCCATAATTCTTGCTGTTTCAAATACTTTAGTTTTTTCGTCAGGAGCCATAGATACTGCCATATCTTCACTTAACTTTATATCACTTGCACTGGCTTCTGAATAATCTCCCGGAACACTCATCTTTATACCAGCATACTCATTGACATATACACCGTCCTTAAAAAGACCTTTGGTATAATTGGTACCAGCC
>JAFXEJ010000143.1 GCA_017513795.1 Ruminococcus sp. | reverse complement strand
ATTTGCCGGCTTCTCTGTCCTCGTCGGACATCTCAACCTGACGGCTGTGAGTAACCTCCATTTTAATGGGGAAGCGGATGTAGTCGGAATACTTCTTAACGAGAGATTTCAGTCTGTACTGATCGAGGAAACCGGAGTAATCCTCGTCCTCAGAATCAGGGAGAAGTTCAAGGATAATATCTGTACCGACAGATTTTTTGTCAGCCTCGGTGATAGTGTAGCCGTCAACGCCTTCAGATTCCCACTGATAAGCCTTGTCGCTGCCGTAAGCCTTTGAGATTACAGTAACCTTTTTTGCAACCATGAAAGCGGAGTAGAAGCCTACACCGAACTGACCGATGATCTGATTATCCTCATCAAGCTTGTTTTCGCTCTTGAATTTAAGAGAGCCGCTTTCTGCGATAGTTCCGAGGTGAGATTCAAGTTCCTCAGCGGTCATACCGATACCGTTGTCGGAGATTTTAAGTCTGTTTCCTTCCTTGTCAACGGAAAGCCAGATAGCGAAATCTTCCTTGTTAAGACCTACCTTATCGTCTGTAAGCGACTTGAAATAGAGCTTGTCGATAGCGTCGCTGGCATTGGAGATAAGCTCTCTGAGGAAAATTTCCTTATGGGTATAGATCGAATGAATCATCATTTCGAGAAGTTTTTTGGATTCAGCCTTGAACTGTTTTGTTTCCATTTTAAAGATCCTTTCTATATCTGCCTGATAAGCAGGCGTAATGAACGATGTGTTTTTAGCACTCTCGGTTGTTGAGTGCTAAAAATATTATATAACTTTTGAACTTAAAAATCAAGCACACAGAGAAATGTTTACAGTTTGTTCATATTTTGTGCCCCTAAATTATAAAAAAGCCGTTGACATTTTGTACACTATGAGTTAAAATAATAATAGATTGTGCAGACATTTGTTAAATGCACACAGCGTCTTTTGAAAGGAGTGCATAACATGATAAATATAAAACATGACGATTTCGGAAAAAATTACGAACTGTTTGCCAGACTTTGCGAAATAACTTCTGAACCGGTGAGAATTACCAAGACAGGTGCGCCTGATATCATTGCAATAAATGCTGATGCGTATATGCGCCGTAAAAAAATGCTTGATCTGAGGGAAAAGCTTCTCCGTGTGAACGAGGAAGAACTTTTTCAGGAAAAAGGCGTCACTATTGAGGAGCTTGAACAGTATCTCAAAGAAGTGGAAGAAAATATAGAAAAGTAACCGGATATAACAAATTGATGAAAATTTGATGAAATTGTACGGGAATTCTTGACAACCTGACCGTTTGCGACTATAATAAATATAACGGCAGAGGGGTTGCCGTACATGAAAATAAATTAAACATGAAACAGGAGGATTAAAAAATGGGTATTTTTCGTAGATTAAGCGATATACTTAAGTCAAATGTTAACGATCTTATTGACAGAGCTGAGGATCCGGAGAAGATGGTCAAGCAGATCATCATTGATATGCAGAAGGAACTCACAAATGCTACTCAGAATTACGGAAAGGCTAAGGCAAGTGAACGCCTCGCTGAAAAGAAGTATCTCGAAGCTAAGAAGGTTTCCGAAAACTGGGAAAGCAAGGCGAAGATGGCTCTCTCTCAGGGAAATGCTGATCTTGCAAAGCAGGCTCTTGCAAAGAAGGTAAAGGCAGACGAGGATGTTGCTGCATATAAGGAAATGTATGATTCCATTTCAGCTCAGACTGATGCTATCGGCGATCAGGTAGAGGTTCTCAAGTCAAAGCTCGATGAGGCTAAGGCACGTCAGGCAATGCTTATTGCACGCTCACAGATGGCTGATACTCAGAAGAATCTTGCAAAGTCCACAGGCGGCTTTGACGGAAATTCAGCAATGGAAAAATTCAACAGAATGGAAGAAAAAATCAGAGTAAAGGAAGCAGAAGCTGCTGCATTTACTGAAATCGCTGATGCCGGCGAAGACGACGATCTTAACGATGCTTTCGAGCAGATCGAGTCTGCAGCTAAGGTTGACGCAGAACTTGCAAGACTTATGGCTGAAATAAACGGCGAACCAAGCGCTGAGCCGGCTGTAGAAGCTCCTGCTGCAGAAGCTCCTGCTGCAGAATAATTTGAATAGAGGTTTTCATAATGAATGAAAGAGACTGTCAATCCAGAAGATTAATAAGTGAATCACTTCCCATACTCGGCGCAGTTTTTGTTGCTATTGCTTCCGTTGCATATATCCTGTGCAAGAGCTGGAGCAATAAGCTTTATGCCGAAAAATGGAAGGATTACGAGGACTGCGGAATCTGATCAAAAAATCAAGGCTGCTGCATCATTGAGATGCGGCAGCCTTTTTTGTTTGCTGAATTAGTTAAAGTAATGGGATTTAAAAGGACGCCTTGCAAGTGAAGGCGTCCCCGTAATAACTATATTTATTGTGACTTTTTATCAATCGCTGTCTTTTTTGAAGTAAAGTCCTACGGCTTCACTTGAAGAAAGCATGAAGAACGCAAGTACAGTGCAGATAAGCGATACACCATAGAGAATTCCTACAACAGCCATATTTCCATCATGCTGCGGTATCATGACTACTCCGGGGAATAGCTGTATTATACCAGACAGCACATATACAAGCGAAGCAAACGATTTGCATGCGCCGACGCCCGTAACGAGAAGGAATGAAACTATTCCCATGATAGCGGCGATGTACAGTGAACATTCTTTAACAGTTTCGCCCATGCCGCTGAAATCCTTATCATAACCGACAATCGTTCCGGAATAAAGCAGATAGAATGCTACTGCGGCGATAATGCCTATCAATGCGATGATAAGAGATACCTTGAAGCCCTTCTTGGCAAGCTCGGCTCTGCGTTCTTCCTTGAGCTGAAGCATCATTCGCAGACTTTCCTTTGAATCCTTCTGATCTGATACAAGCTGGGAAGATACAGCCTTTTTTGCGCCTTCTCTTTTGGCTCTTTCGAGATCCTCGTCAACGAATTTGGGAACGTATTTTGTCGGTTCCGGAGCGTCATCAAGAATCGGAGCAGTTATCGGCTCAGCCGGCTTCGGAGGTTCTTCCTTTTTCGGGGGAGGTGTATAATTGTCCTCGTCAAGAACGGGTGCTGTGACAACAGGCTTAGGAGCTTCAACTCCAAGCTGTGAACGTCTTAAATCAAGAACCTTCTGCTGATTTGCAGCGGGAAGCTTGTTGAATGTTTCAAGCTGATCCGGAGTAAATCCGGCGATTATCTCCTCATCGGTCATGACAACCTTTTCAGGCTCAGAGGACTGATACGGAGTATCTGCATCATCCAGCACCGGAGCGGAAACACCGGTGGGACCGCCTTTTTTCGATGTATCGGGGGAATATGATGCCATGTCATCGAGTACAGGAGCAGAAACTCCCTGAGGGCCGTCCTTTTTCGATGTCGGAGCAACATAATCTATGTCGTCAAGAACCGGCGCAGTTACATTCTGAGATATACCGTTTTTCTTTTCGGGAGTATTGTATTCAATTTCGTCCAGCGGAGAGCCGCCGAAGTTGTTTCCATCGTTCATTTATTTCACCTCAATGTAGAAATATGTGATAATTCCGGCAGAATCTGATTATCTTTCGAGAATTTGTGATCTGTCAGGACCGATACCTACCATGCTTACATGACATCCTACGAGTTCTTCAAGACGAGCGATATACTTCTTGCAGTTCTCAGGAAGCTCGTCGAAGCTTGCGCACTTTGAGATATCCTCAGTAAATCCGGGGAATTCCTCATATACAGGCTCGCAGCCTTCAAGATCTTCAAGAGCAGCCGGGAAGTGCTCAGTTACAGTGCCGTCGGGCTTCTTGTAAGCTACGCACATCTTGAGTGTATCAATACCGGAAAGTGTATCAAGCTTGTTGATAGCAAGGCTGTCAAGACCGTTTACTCTTACGGAGTGACGGATGATAACAGCATCGAACCAGCCTGTTCTTCTTGGACGTCCGGTAGTAGTACCGAATTCACCGCCGACATTTCTGATACGCTCGCCGATCTCGTCATCAAGCTCTGTCGGGAAAGGTCCCTTGCCTACACGGGTAGTATAAGCCTTTGCAACACCGATGATGTTTGTGATAACCTTAGGGCCTACGCCTGTTCCTACGCATACGCCTGCTGAAACAGGGTGGGAGGAAGTAACATAGGGATATGTACCATAGTCGATATCAAGGAGAGTAGCCTGAGCACCCTCGAACATGATAGTTTTTCCAGCCTTGTCAGCTTCGAATGTGAGAACTGAAACGTCATCAACATAAGGAGCAAGACGCTTGCCGTATTCGATGTATTCAGCAGTTACAGCGTCGAGATCGAAAGCTTCGCCGCCGTAAACTTCAGTGATAATCTTATTCTTGAGCTTGCCGGTTGACTGGATTTTTTCAGCAAGAACTTCGGGGTGGATAAGGTCGTACATTCTGATTCCGCAGCGTTCATACTTATCCATATATGTAGGGCCTATGCCACGCTTTGTTGTGCCGATATCCTTTCCGCCTCTGAAAGCTTCAGAAAGTCCATCAAGAGTGATGTGCCATGGCATTACAACATGAGCACGGGGATCTATTTTAAGATGTCCCTCAGTTACGATACCTCTTTCAGCAAGACTGTCAAGCTCGCCGATGAAGTCCTTGGGATCGAGTACAACTCCGGCACCGATAAGGCAGAGAGTATTCGGATAGAGAATACCAGAGGGGATAAGGTGAAGCTTGTAGACCTCTCCGTTGTTTACAACAGTATGACCGGCATTATTACCGCCCTGTGAACGAACGACTACGTCTGCACGGGAAGCAAGGATATCAATGATTTTACCCTTTCCTTCATCTCCCCACTGAGTTCCGATAACAATATTAGCAGGCATTTGTTTTCCTCTTTTCATAAAATTGATTTAGGCGGCGCTGAACAAGCCTTGCGCAGAGCTGCCTTTTTGTACAAAAGCACAATTACACTTTATTATATCATACATTTCGTGATAATGCAATAGGTAAAGCAAATTTATTTATGAATAAACAAAAGAACTGCCGTTATGCACAGCAGTTCCGCAATAAGTATGGGGATTATTCACAGTCTTCCTTTTTTATTCTGAATATGACTCTGAGAATTCCTGAGAGAAATTTCGGGCTTTTGATAACAACTACCTTCATAAGCTGTTCCTCCTTATCGTGATATAACATTATATTCACAGGAAGGAATTTTGTTACTTCACGACTGAATGACAAGTGCAAGACCGTATTCAATATCAAGGAAAGCCTGCCCCTCGGTAATCTCATTGCTCACTCCTATGGGGAATGATGGCTTCATATCGTAATTTTCAAGGGGATATTTTACTCCTCTGAGACTTTTGATTTTCACCGTATCAGTAACGGCAAACACAGAGAAATACTTTTCGCCGTACTTTTTTCCACGGGGATACATAGCTTCTCCGGCACCTTGCAGATATATATTTTCGTCACCGATGCAGATGAGCTTTGCTCCGTGTTCGTGGGCGTATATCATGGTCTGGATATTCGCAAAAGCATGATCGAAGCGTGAACCTCCTATCGCACCGTAAAGATAGATCAGATCATATCCACGTTCTATAGCGATTTTCACAGCCATGAGCGTGTCGGTATCATCCTTTTCCGGAACAGTACGGTATATCTCGGTATTCTCCGGAAGTCTGCCGGTATAGGAATCAAAATCTCCCACGATGATATCAGGTTCAAGACCGAGATTTACTGCATGCTTGTAGCCGCTGTCGGCACAAATGATAAATCCGTGGTGTGTGGAAAACCATGACCGGTCGATTTTTCCGAGATCGCCGCCGGCAAAAATATGGCATCTTTTCATTTAAGCTCCCACTCCTTGAGTTGTTTTGCCTCGTCGTACATCGTACAGTAGCTTGTGTGGCGGCTTTCGGAAATCTTTCCTTCACCGAGAGCGTCAAGTACTGCACAGCCTTTTTCACAGGTATGAGAGCAGTCCTTGAAGCGGCACTGATCGGTAAATTCAGCCATTTCACGGAAGCATCCGGCGAGTTCTTCCTTGCGGATGATGTCGTAGCGGTTTGTCTCAAAGGTGGAGAATCCCGGAGTATCGGCGATATATCCGCCGCTTTCGAGCTTGTAAAGCTCCGCATGACGTGTTGTGTGACGTCCTCTGCCAAGTTTTTTGCTGATTTCAGCTGTAGGGATATCGAGCGTCGGATCAACTGCATTGAGCAGAGTTGATTTTCCGGCACCGGAATTTCCCGTAAATGCGCTGATTTTTCCGGTAAGGATATTTTTCACAGCGTCGATAGTATTTTTGTCGCTGTAGTCTATTTCAATGACGTCAATGCCTATTTTTCCGTAGATATCGGTTATATCGCTGCTGCTGCCGAGGTCGGTCTTTGTAACGGCAACTACCGGCTTGATACCCTTGTATTCTGCGATGGCAATGAACTTGTCAAGCAGAAGATAATTAGGTGCCGGATCGCATGTGGAAACAATAAAAATAAGCTGATCGAGATTTGCAAGAGGGGGTCGGATAATGCAATTTCTGCGTTCAGCCACAGCGGTTATCACTTCGTCCTGAAATTCCACGCTGTCGCCTACGCACGGACTAATGCCCTTGCTGCGGAAAACACCTCTTGCTTTGCAGCTGAATATGCCGTCAGGGGACTCTACTGTATAGAGTCCCCCTAAGCATTTCGTTATAATTCCGCTTTTTACAGTGCTGTTCATCAATACCATACCCAGATGGTTTCGCCTGTATCCTGAGTTACCCAGTCACCGTTTACACCGGGCTGATATGGAATCCATTCGCCTGTTGTAAGGTGATATTCACCGTCAACACCGGGAACATATCCAGGCTGAGGTTCCTGAGAAGTAGGCTCCTCAACAGGAGGCTCAACTACAGGAGGTTCTTCAACAGGAGGCTCCTCAACAGGAGGCTCCTCAACAGGAGGATCAGTTACGGGTTCTTCCGGCTCAGGGAATCCGCCGACAAGCATGAATGCGTAGTCAACGTCCTCGCTGATTGCTTCTACCGTGCCAGCAGCAAAATTGAAGTAATAAGTTCCGATGTTTGCATTTGCGCCGGTATTGAGATTTGTGAGTGAAACAGTTACAAGAACATTTTCGCCGGCACCCTTGATATCCTGAGTCCATGAAGGCATTTCAGGAACGATAAGATTGGATGATGAAATTGTAGTTGTTCTGTTTTCCTCGCCCTTGAGGATGAAGTCGATAACGAATCTGCCCTTTGCGTCAACAGGGAAGTTTACAGTGAACGGAATTTCTCCCTCAGGGTTTACACCTGTACTGATGTAGAGGATAATTTCTGTACCCTGTTCTACTTTTTCTCCCTTAGCGATGCTCTGTTCAACAACCTTGCCTTCGTCTTCATAGGAGTCCTTAGTGTCTGTCTTGACTTTAAGTCCCTTGTACTGTGCAATAGCAACGGCATCCTTGGCGTCCATGCCGACATAGCTTTCAACTTCGATCTGTTCTGTATTTGCGCCCATGCTGACATACACAAGAATCGTATCGCCCTTGTGTACTTCTTCGCCAGCCTTTGGTTCAGTTTTGATTACGTTGTTTTCTTTGATTACCGGATCAGACTGAGTGATGATTTTTGGTTCAAGACCTTTCATTCTTATCTGATCCTCAGCAAGTGCCTGATTCATATCAACGATATCAGGAACTGTAGTTTTTTCCTGTCCCTTACTGAGCTTTACTCTCAGCGTATCGCCTTTTTTGTATTCAGAGCCGGGATCAATACTCTGCCAGATGATAGTATTTTCATCAGCGGCGTCAAACTCATAGCCTTCAACGTTAAACTTGATATTGTTACCGTACTTGCTCTGAGCTGTGTTGTAATCCATGCCTGTGAAGTCGTTCATTTTGTAGTCGTTCTTAGCCTTGTCGCCTTTAAGAAGACCGCTGAGCATCGTTGCAACGAAGATAACAGCAACGATAATTACTACAACTACAACAGCGGTAAGTACAGGGATAACAAGTGATGAACGTTCTTCATCGTCATCATCATCGTCTTCGTCGTCGTAGTAATCCTTGTAGGTTATAGGCTTCTGCGGAGGAGCATATCTCTGAGCTGCTGAAGCGCCTGCATAAGCGGCTGCTCCTGCGCCTGCTGCAACAGCTGCGCCAACCGGAGCAAATGCAGAATCATTGCTGTCTGCAACTTCGGGATAAGTTTCATTGCCTACAGGAGCGCTGAAATTGATCGTATCATCAGCGGATGTATCATCTTCTTCCTGATAATATCCGAATGAAATAGAAGGATTAGCCTTGAATTTCTCGATATCAGCGATCATATCAGCAGTTGTTGCATATCTGTCCTCGGGCTTCTTTTCCATAGCTCTGAGAACAATTTCTTCAAGACCGTCCGGAATGTCAGGGTTGATTGCTCTTGGGCGCTCCGGAATATCGTGCATGTGCATAACTGCAATAGCAACGGGGTTATCGCTGTCGAAAGCCTTTTTTCCAGCGAGCATCTCGTACATCATAGCGCCTACGGAGTAGATATCGCTCTTTGCGTCAGTAACGTTTCCGCTTGCCTGTTCAGGGCTGATATAGTGAACGCTTCCGATAGCCTGATCGGTAGCTGTCTTTCCTTCTTCACGGGCGAACTTTGCAATGCCGAAGTCCATGACCTTGATAGTACCGTCAGTGAACATCATGATGTTCTGCGGCTTGATATCACGGTGAACTATACCCTTGTCGTGGGCATGCTGCAAAGCTCTGAGAATCTGTATTACGAAGTGAACAGTATCCTTCCATGTGAGGACTTTTTCCTCCTCGATGTATTCCTTGAGAGTAATACCGTCGATGTATTCCATGACGATATACTGAATTTTCTCAGAAAATCCGACATCATATATCTTTACGATGTTAGGGTGTGAAAGAACTGCAATTGCCTTTGATTCATTTCTGAATCTGCGCAGGAATTCTTCATTTTCTGCATATTCTTTTTTCAGAATCTTGATGGCTACGGTCTTGTTGTCGATAACATCAACGCCCTTGTACACCTCAGCCATTCCGCCGACGCCGATAAGTTCGGTTATCTCGTATCTTCCGTCGAGCTTTTTGCCAATGTTTTTATCCATTTTGTTCCTCCTAATCCGATATGACTGCGACTGTTACATTATCGCTGCCACCCTTGCTGTTAGCAAGCTTTATCAATTCATCTGCAACGTTATCAAATTCCGAGTTAAGGATAACGTTATATACCTCATCATCGCTGCAATATCCCGAAAGACCGTCAGAGCACAGCAGCAGACTGATTTTACCCTCATAGTCAAGGATAAACGTATCAGGGAGCACCGTTTTTTCAACGCCGACAGCTCTTACAAGCATATGCCGCTGAGGATGATTTTCCATTTCCTCCTCAGTAATTTTCCCCTTTTCATAGAGGAGGGTAGCTACATTATGGTCGGTAGTGACCTGAAGCAGCTTCTGGTCAGTAATAAGATACGCTCTGCTGTCACCGACATTTATTATAAACGCCGATGTGCTGTTGATATATGCTGCAACGCAGGTTGTTCCCATGCCGAAATTCTTGAAATCAAGGCGGGCACGGGTATAGATAACAGAGTTTGCCGCAGAAACCGATGATATAAGAAGCTTGCGTATTCCCTCATCATCAAGACTTTCGGAGTAGCCAGCAGAGAAACGCTGGAAGAATTCCTCGATAGCAAGAGCACTTGCTTCTTTTCCGGCACGTTCACCGCCCATACCGTCGCATACAACGGCGAGGACGTTATGCCCGAAATATTCACATCTGACAGCGTCCTGATTTTCGTCACGCTTCAGACCGATATCTGTTCCGAATCTGAATCTCAATTATCTGTACCTCCTTTGCTTCCGGCGTCACGTCTGAGCTGACCGCACGCCGCTTCTATATCGCTGCCAAGAGTTCGTCTGACAGTAGCGTTTATGCCTCTTTGACCGAGACGTTTTGCGAAATCCGCAACCCCCGAACGGGCAGTTTTGTAATTTCTTTCCTTAACCCTGTTTACGGGGATAAGGTTGACATGGCAGTTCATACCCCTGAGGAGAGCCGCCAGCCTGTCCGCATCCTTATCCGATGAATTGACGTTGTCGATAACAGCGTATTCAAAGGTAATGCGTCTGCCGGTCTTATCAATGTAATACCGACAGGCTTTCATAAGCTCGTCTATATTATATGTCCTGTTGACGGGCATTATTTCACTTCTTTTGTCGTTGTAGGGACTGTGAAGGGAAACCGACAGCGTAAGCTGAAGCTTCATATCCGCCAGCTTGTATATCCTCGGAACGATTCCGCAGGTAGACAGCGCAACATGACGGAGACTGAGATTATTTCCGTTCTTGTCGGAAAGCAGGCTAAGAAATTTCAGAACGTTGTCGAAATTATCAAGCGGCTCACCGATACCCATAAGTACGACTCCGGAAACTCTTGTGCCGGCGTCACGTTCTGTCTCGTAGATCTGCATAAGTATTTCAGATGGTTCAAGTGATCTCACGAATCCGGCGATAGCCGAAGCGCAGAAATTACATCCCATTTTGCAGCCTACCTGAGTGGATACACATATACTTTTTCCGTAGTTGTAGTCCATCAGAACAGTTTCGACAAAGTTCCCGTCAGAGAGTCTATAAAGATATTTTACAGTATTATCTATAGCAGATTCAAGTCTTTTTTGCATAAATAGTCCATTTATACAAAAATTTTCTTTAAGGTGCTGCCTCAGTTGGACAGATATATCAGTCATTTTGTCGAAATTCATGACTCTTTTTACATGAAGCCACTGAAAAATCTGCTTTGCACGGAATTTCTTCTCTCCTGCGGCGATAAGCAGCTGTTCAAGTTCTTCAAGACTGAGACTGAGGATATCTGTTTTTTCCAATTGATTCACCCTTTCTGTTATCTGATTTTTCTGAATTTTGCAATGAAGAAGCCGTCGCTTCCGAAGTGCATGGGGAAGATGCTTGCTCTTGCCCCGAATTTTTCGCCGGCAATTCCGCCGAGTGTGCATGGTTCAAGCTCCGGATGAGCCTTGAGAAGTCTGTCGCATACGCTGTCGTTTTCGTCCTTCCGGAGAGTACAGGTGGAATAGACCATTTCTCCGCCGGATGCAAGATATTTCACAGCGTTGTCAGCGATAGCAAACTGGATATCGGGGAGAGTTCTGAAATCCGAGATATCCTTGTATTTTATTTCCGGTTTTCTGCCGATAACACCGATACCGGAGCACGGCACATCGCAGAGAATTTTTGTGAACTGCGGAAGTTCCGGATTGAACTTTGAAGCGTCACCGGCGGCAGCTATGATATTTTCAAGACCAAGTCTTTCAGCGCCGTCACGGATAAGCTTCACACGTTTTTCGTGAAGATCGAATGCGAAGATCTTTCCCTTGCCGTTCATCATTTCCGCCATTGTGAAGGTTTTTCCTCCGGGAGCGGCGCAGATATCGAGGACGATATCATTTTCAGTCGGCGCAAGGGCGGCGCAGCAAAGCTGTGAGGAGAGATCCTGAACGTGGAATAAGCCTTTTCTGAAGGCTTCAAGTCCGGCGGGATCGCTGCATTCAAGGTGGTAGCAATGCTCCAGAAGCTTCGATTTTTCCGCATTTATTCCGTCAAGAGCCGCAAGGAATTCCTCGTCGGAGCATTTCAGCTGATTGTGCCTTACGGAGATATCCGGCTTTCCGAGAGCGGCTTCAAGGAGGTTTTCTGCATTCTCACGTCCATAATCGGAAATAAGAGCCTTCACAAGCTCAGGCGGAGCAGAATACTCAACAGAAGCCCGCATGATATCATCAGCCGGAAGCTTTATTTTTTTGCCGCTTCGGATAAAATTACGCAGAATAGCGTTTATCATACCCGAAGCGCTTGTTTTTTTCATGGTTTTTGCAAGCTTTACACTTTCGTTTACTGCCGCATTATCGGGGATTCCGTCCATATACATTATCTGGAAAATGCCGCAGCGGAGAATATTCAGTACAGAAGCGTCAAGCTTGGAAAGAGGGCGTGAGGAAAGTCCGCCGATGATGTGATCGAGGGTGAGCTTTCTCTCGATAACGCCGTAATAAAGTGCCGAGCAGAGCTTTTTTTCTCTTGGATCCATGTCCGCAGAACTGAGTGCGCTGCCCAGCTGAATATTTGAATAGCTTCCGTTCTCGAAGGTCTTGCACAGAAGCTTTACTGCAAGATGACGTGAATCAGCCATTATCAGTTATTTCTTACAGCAGCAAGAAGTCTGAGAAGCTGCATGATAGATGTGATGAGTGCTGCAACGTATGTGAAAGCAGCTGCCTTGAGAACCTTCTTAGCCATGGGAACTTCTCTGTAATCGAGGATTCCGTCAGCTTCAAGAGTTCTGAGAGCTCTGCCGCTTGCGTCAAGCTCAGTGGGGAGAGTTACAGCCTGGAAAATAACAACAGCTGCAAACATGATGATTCCGAGGTAAGCAAGTGCCGGAAATGCCTCGAAAAGGAATACACCAAGAAGGAATGTGATATACCAGAGCTTTGAGCATATGTTTGTAACAGGAACGATAGCAGTTCTGAGTCTGATAGGAGCGTAATCCTCAGCGTGCTGACAAGCGTGACCGCACTCGTGAGCGGCAACACCGATAGCCGCAACGGAAGTACTTCCGTAAACGGAGTCAGAAAGTCTGATAACGTTTGCAGTAGGATCGTAATGGTCAGTGAGATTTCCGCCGATTCTTTCTACACGGATGTGGTAAAGTCCGTTGCTGTCGAGTATCTGTCTTGCTACCTGATCGGCAGTAAGTCCTCTTGAATTGCGGACATCCTTATACTTGTTGAAGGTGGATGATACCATTATCTGTGCGATAAGCGGCAGAATAAGCATTATGATAAAGAATACGATAGGTGACATAAATTATACCTCCTGATTAAAAATTTTACCTGTTGAGAGTTTATTTCCACGAAGAAAATCAGATACCTTCATGCGTTTTTTGCCTTCGGGCTGAACTTCGAGGAATCGGATGATCTGTCCGTCACCGCATTTTACATCGAAGGAAGCAGTATCAACGATTTCGCCGTTTGCTGCGTCTGCTGATGTTTTTCCGGTGAGCGATGAAGCGAAAATTTTGAGTCTTTTTCCGTCGAGCATAGCAAATCCGGTAACGCCTCTGATAGTATTGTGTACCTCAGCGGCAGATTTATTAAAGTCGAGGGCACACATTTCCTTTGTTATCATAGGGGAGTAGCAGGTGAGGGAATCATCCTGTTTTTCCGGAGTAAGAGTACCGTTTTCAATAGCGGAAAGAGTATCCATAAGAACCTCAGCGCCCATATCTGACAGGCGGCTGTAAAGCTCCTGATAAGTCTCGTTTTCACCTATTTCGGTTGCTCTTTTTATGAGCATATCGCCGGTATCAAGTCCCTCGCCCATCTGCATGGAGGTGATTCCTGTTTCCTTTTCGCCGTTGAGAATCACCCAGTTTATAGGAGCAGCACCTCTGTATTTCGGCAAAAGTGATGCATGGATATTCACGCAGCCGTATTTCGGGAGTTCAAGAACTTCCTTGGGGAGTATCTGTCCGTAAGCCGCAACGATTATAATATCTGGAGCGAGCTCACGCAGAAGTTTCATAGATTCTTCAGCATCATCGCCTTTTCTTAGTGAAAGAGGCTGATAAACGGGGATGTCATATTCAGCCGCAGCAGTCTTGACGGGCGTAGGAATCATCTTGTAGCCACGTCCCTTTGGCTTGTCGGGCTGTGTAAAAACTGCCATTACTTCGTGGCTGCTTTCAGCAAGAGCTTTCAGACAGGGTACAGCGAAGTCTGGAGTTCCCATGAAAATTGTCTTCATATATATTATCACTCCTCAGGAACGAAAAATTCTTCTACTATTTCAGTAAAAACGTGACCGTCAAGATGATCGTTTTCATGACAGGTGCACTGTGCGCCAAGCTCTGTGAAATCACGCTCGAACCAGTTTCCGCTGCGGTCCTGAGCCTTGAGGCGGCATTTCATCGGACGTGTAACGTATCCCCATACATTAGGACAGGAGAGACATCCTTCCTCGACACGCTGTTTGCCTTCGCAGTTTGTAACTTCGGGATTTATAGCTTCAATAACGCCGTCTTCGAGGTGCATAATGAAGATTCTGCGGCAGATTCCTATCTGCGGAGCCGCAAGACCTACGCCCTGAGCCTTGTCGAGAGTTTCGTGCATATCGTCAAGAAGCTGTGCGAGCTTTTCATCGAATTTCTCTACAGGCTTGCAGACCTTGTGGAGAATTTCGTCCTTGTCAGTCAAAATTTTTCTGAGTGCCATGTTAAATATCCTTTCTTTTATACGCCCGTATCGCCGTTCATATCGGCGTACAGGGCAACTTTTTTCATTTCTTTTATCTGTGCCGCCTTTGACGTGAGATCTCTGATAAATCCCCGTATTTCGGCGGTGTTTTTGCATTTCATAATGATTCTGTAGCGATATTTTCCGCTGATTCTGCCGTAGGAGCATCTTACCGGTCCGAGAACTCTTATCGGAGTTTTCGGCTGAAGCTCACGAAGCATGGTATTCATAAGTGAAAGAACTGCATCCGCACCGTTTCTGACGAGAGCTTCATCAGCGGCGGAAAAGCAGAGAATACACATATCGCACAGCGGCGGAAATATCATTGCCCTCCTGATAGCTATTTCCTCATTGTAGAAGCCCTTGTAATCCTGCATTGCGGCAAGATTCATCACATAATGCTCCGGCATGAAGGTCTGGAGAACAGCTCTTCCCTGACGGTGTCCTCTGCCGCTTCTGCCGACCACCTGAGTGATAAGCGAGAAGGTACGCTCATAGCTGCGGAAATCTCCGGCATAGAGAGCCTTGTCAACGGAAAGTACTCCGACCAGCGTGACATCGGGGAAATCAAGTCCCTTGCCTATCATCTGCGTACCGATCATTATGTCGTATTCTCCATTGCGGAAGTCAGTGAAGTTCTTTTCGTAGGAATGGCGTGAAAAAGCGGTATCTGCGTCCATGCGGAGAATCCTTGCCTGAGGGAACATAACAGAAAGCTCAGCTTCGAGCTTCTGTGTGCCGAATCCCATATTTTTTAGCCTTTGTGAACCGCATGACGGGCAGACGGTTACAGGTTCGCAGGTGTGTCCGCAGTAGTGGCACATCATCATATCATTTTTCTTGTGATATGTCAGCGGAACTGAGCAGTTCGGGCAGTAAACCGGCTGATAGCAGTCGCAGCAGCTTACGATCGTGTGGAAGCCTCTGCGGTTCAGCAGAAGTATAGTCTGCTCACCGTTCTGCAGATTATCGCTTATCTGTGCTGTAAGAGAACGGCTGAACTCCGAGGGATTACCCTCCATGCGTTCAGTGTTCATATCTATAATGCTTACCTCCGGCAGCGAATTGCTGTGAAATCTTTTTTTCATTTCAAGCAGTCTGTAAACGCCTTTTTCGGCAAGATAATAGCTTTCGATTGAAGGAGTTGCAGAGGCGAGAAGCAGAGCCGCACCGTGATATGCACATCTCTGTTTTGCCGCATCATGCGTGGAATAACGGGGAGAGGTCTCGGATTTGTAGGAACGCTCGCCCTCCTCGTCGATAATTATAAGTCCGATATTGTCAAGAGGAGCAAATACTGCGCTTCGTGTGCCGATAACTATATCAGCGTCACCACGCTTTATCCGCTTGTATTCATCAAGACGCTGTCCCATTGAAAGCCCGCTGTGGATAACGGCAACTCTTTCCCCGAAAAGCGATCTGAACCGCCTTAAAACCTGAGGAGTAAGACCGATTTCCGGAACGAGAAGCAATGCCTGACGTCCGAGTCTGATTGTATCGGAAATAAGCTTTTCAAAAACGGAAGTTTTTCCGCTTCCTGTAACGCCGTGAAGTAGGAACGGCGCATATTTTTTCTCGAATATCTTTGCAAAAACGGCGTCATGAGCCGCCTGCTGTTCATCCGAGAGGATTATATCATCCGGATTGCAGCGTTCTTCTGCGCCGTCGTCAACGCCTCTGAGAACTTCGGCTTCATATTCGACAGCGGCTCCGTTAGCGCATAATCTTTTGACAACATCCGCCGTAACGCCGCACATATATGCAGCTTCTCTGACGGCGGCAGAACCGTATTCTTCCAGAAAATCAGCCGTTTTCTTCTGCTTTGGAGTAAGGCTGAATTTTTCCGGAGAACTGAGGTATTCATCGGAAAGACGCACCATTTTCACGGAGGCGTCTCCGGCTGCCCTGTGGAAGATATTGTCCGAGAGGATTGCTCCGGCGGCGGTAAGCTCGTCAATAAGAGCTCTGCCGTTTCTGTCGATGAAATCTTCGATAAGCTGGTTAAGTTCCTTGGAATTTCCGGCAAATCTCAGATTTTCAAGAAGCTCTGCGGCATTCTCTGACAATCCGGTATATTCTGCCGTTTTTGCCGGCAGTGAGAATTTCTCACGGACGGAAATGCTCATAGCAGGGGGGAGCATTACTCTTACTGCATCGAAATAGGTGCAGAAGGTATGGTCACGGAGATAAAAGGCAAGCTGAAGCAGCTCGCCGGAGATAACGGGTTCATTGTCTGCGAGGGATATCACGGATTTCAGACCGGACGTATCGCCCTCTGAGATCCTCATAACAATGCCGATTCTTTGCTTGTTGCCCTTTCCGAAAGGAACGAGGACACGGCATCCGCACGAGATATCCTTCTCCAGAAAATGTGGAACGCCGTAGCTGAACAGCATATCAAAGGAATAAGCAGTTCCGCTGACGGCAGTCTCAGCGATAAGCGGCATTACTCAGCGTTCTGAGCAGCAGTGCTTACGATTTTGCATTTTCCGCTTGCGATTTCCTCTACAGCGGTTTTTACAGGTTTTTCCTCAAGAGTTTCGTTGTTCTTGTAAAGCTCCTCTGAGATTTCTCTTGCACGCTTTGCAACACCGATAACAAGTGAGTAGCAGCTTTCGTTCTTTGAAATGATCTGGTTTACAGCTGGTCTGAGCATATTATTACACCTCATCTAAAATTTTATCTATAAGCTCTCTGGAATATTCGCTTTTAAGCTTTTCTGCACGGATAACGGCAAAAAAGTCGCTTACAGCGTCCTCGAGAGCATCATTAACGATAATATAGTCATAATTTCCGGCGAGAGCAATTTCACCGGCGGCCTGAGCGACACGTTTCTCAATAACTTCTTCTGACTCCGTACCTCTCTTGTTAAGGCGGCGGCGGAGTTCCTTTATTGACGGTGGAACGATGAAAACGAAAAGAGCGTCCGGACGGATAGTTCTTATCTTCATTGCGCCCTGAACCTCGATTTCGAGGATAACGTCAATTCCCTTTTCGAGGTAGGGATCAACCTCGCTTTTGAGAGTTCCGTAGTTGTTTTCGCAGTATACAGCGTGTTCAAGGAACTCATCTGCTTCTACTTTTTTATTGAAATCCTCACGGCTGAGGAAGTGGTAGGAAACTCCGTTCACTTCGCCCTGACGGGGATTTCTTGTAGTAGCTGAAACTGCTGTTCTGAAGCTGTCATTTTTGAGAATTTCCTCAAGCATAGTACCTTTTCCGCAGCCGGATGGGGCGGAAAATACGATCAGTCTGCCTTTAGTCATTTTCGTCGTTGCCTCCTGTTTCGTTTATTCTTGCGGCAAGAGTGTCGGTTATCAGCGATGAAAGGACAACATGACCGCTGTCCATGATGATAACGGCTCTTGTTTTTCTGCCGAAAGTTGCGTCTATAGCCATTCCGCTGTCACGAGCCTCCTGAATCAGTCTTTTTATGGGAGCTGATTCAGGGCTGACAATGGTAATGATTCTTGCCGGAGATATCATATTGCCGTAGCCGATATTTATCATTTTCATAGCATCACTCGACATTCTGTATCTGTTCACGGATTTTTTCGATTTCGGACTTCATATCAACAACAATTTTTGTGATATTGAGATCCTGAGCCTTTGAGCCGATTGTGTTGACCTCACGGTTGATTTCCTGAACGATGAAGTCAAGCTTTCTGCCGACAGCCTCGTTTGATTCAAGGATATCACGAAGCTGAGCAATGTGGCTTCTGAGGCGTACAGTTTCCTCGTCAACGGCGATTTTTTCGGAGAAAATCGCAGCTTCGGTGATGATTCTCTGTTCGTCGATATTTTTGTCAGCGAGAACTTCGCTGAGCTTTTTGTAAAGCTTGTTTCTGTAAGCTTCGACGGTGAGAGGGGAGAGTTCCTCGACCATTTTCACACGTTCGATAATAAAGTCAGCCTTTTCGAGGATATCATTTTTAAGGCGTGTACCCTCAGTTTCCCTCATAGCGACGAAGCGTTCAAGAGCTTCAGCGGTAACTTCTGAAACATCGGCGCATATCTGCTCCTCATCGTCGGGAGTTTTCTGTATATTGAATACATCGGGGATTCTTATAAGGTTGGAAAGTGTAAGATCATCACTAAGACCGAGCTCCTCGGAAATGCTTCTGAGAGCCGTAACATAGCCTTCTGCAACGCCCTTGTTGATTGCTATCTGAGAATCCTTTCCCTCGATATTGTTGATAGTTACAGAGACCTCTACCTTACCTCTTGCGACGGAGGTCTTGAGGACAGCTTTAAGTTTTTCGTCGATATAGCTGTAGGTTCTCGGGATTCTTGATGTATATTCATAGTATCTATGGTTTACGGAACGAATCTCGACAGAAATATCACGTCCGTTGAGGATTTTCTGAGATCTGCCGTAGCCGGTCATACTTCTGAGCATTTTTTCGCCCTCTTTCGTAATATGATTTCATCTGTATCTGCGCATAAATATACATATATATTATAGCACCAAACTCCTGAAAATGCAAGCTTTTTGTAAACAAAAAAAGACGGTGCCGAGGCACCGTCTTTGGTTATATTTGATTATTACTTAACGAAATCCTTAGGATCGAGAGAAGCAACGAGCTTGAGGCAGTACTTCTGGATCTGGAGAGCGTCAGAGTTTGTGAGGCCTGTGCCGTTCTCATAAACGTCAGCATTAGCAATACCCTGAGCTGTGATGCGGTTAGCATCAGAGCCGTTTTCGCCGAATGCGTCAGCGTTACCGAGAGACTGGAGAACGAGTACAGCGTCGTTCAGGAGAACCTGATCGTCGCAGTTAGCGTCGCCCCAGAGAGTTGCGCCAGGAACTGGATCTGGATCGTCAGGAATATCGCCGTCCTTGTAAGGCTCAACATCAGGATAGAGAAGTGCCATACCACCGTAGGACATAAGAGCGTCACCCATATGCCAGAATCTGTGGAGCTTGAACTTGTAGTCTTTTGTTTCTTTAGTAGCGTCGTAAACCTTCTTGAGTTCCTGGAACATAGGATCCTTCTCGTAGCTCTGACGGATGGAGATAAATGTAGCACCGTTCTCAAGAGGTGAACCATCAGGCATTTTACCGCTGTAGTTTGTAGGAATGTAAACATCCTGTGTGAATACTCTCTTAAGGCTTCCGTTGCTGTCTTCGAATGCGATACCGATATCATCACGGCCCTGATTCCACTGATAAGTGAGGAGTCTGTTAGCAAGACGGAGACCCTTAGCAGCTACTGAATCATCCTTAGCTGTTGCTTCCTGTGCTTCAGAAGCAGGAATGCCCTTAGCAGCAGCGTAGTAGATAAGAGTGTTACAGAGTGAAGATACACAACCGATATCTCCCTGACCGTAACCAGTGATCTCGCAGTGGAGGTTCTGGTTGCCGTTAGGATCATACTCACCTGTCCATGTGTCAGGAGCGCATGAGTAGTCTGTATCATTGTCACCCCAGTCGAGGTTAGAAGGAATACAGTAAGAGAGAATCTTACCATCTTCTGTAGCGTAATCAAAGTGTGTGTTCTCTTCGAACCAAGAGATCCATCTTTCGAGGAGTACGTCGAGAGCTTCTTCAAGTGACATACCAGCAGGCTTAACTCCGCTTGTATCGCCCTTTGTAGCTACATAGTAGTAGAGCTCAGCAAGACGCTGTGTTGACCATACCTGGTTACCGATCCAGTGGTTTGAACCCGGGTCAGCGTATACAGGGTGGGGAACGTAAACCATCTCATAGAATGTTGGGTATCCAGCCGGATACTTCTCATAACGTCCTCTGTAAGAGTTTGTACATCCGCCTGCGAAAGGACCTTCAACAGACTGGAGCCAGAGGTACATTTCAACCTGTCTCTTGAGAGACTCTTCGTAGTCAGCAACAGCCTTAGAAGACTGCATACCGCTGCTCATCCACTCGTCAGTTACGAGAGCGTAAGCAGCGAGGGGGTTCTGATAGAACTGATGTGAATGTGAGCATCCGATCTGCCATGCCCAGTCATACTTATCGAGAGCGCCGCCCCATGATGTATACCAAGCCATGAGGTAGTGCTGAGACTTTGTGCCAGCGCTGCCTGAAGACTGGATGTCCTGACAGCCGATTGCGTGGTAGTACTTATCGAACATGTCGTTACGGCACTGGTCACCCATCTTACCAGCAAGACCAGAAAGCTCGCCGCAGTCTACGCCCCACTGATTAGCGAAGTAGATAGCCTGGATAGCACGGTCTTCAGCGTCAGGAGCGTTTGTGAAAGCGTACTGAGGAGCAACGTTGCCTACGCCGTTGAAGATACCCTTAACACCGTCAGATGTGTTACCATACTTGAGTTCTTCAATACATGGATGAGGAACTGTTTCGAAACAGGATTCCTGCTCACCACGCTGGAATGTATTGATGAATGTGAAGTTGCCGTTGCCGCCGCCGAAGCCGTACCAGTCATCAACGTCTGCGAGCCAGTGCATGAGGTAGTAACCATTGTCACCGCCGTAGCTGGACTTCATTTCGCTGAAGATCGGGTTGATAGCGTCTACACCAACGTTGGATGTAGGATACTGTTCAGGAAGGTCGAGCTCCTTAGCTGTATCAGCCTTGAGTCTTGCCTGCTGCCAGATAGAGTCATACTTGATTGTTTTGTTGATGCCTGAAGCCTCAGACCAACCAGGAATGATAGCTTCAAGAGTTTTCCAGCCCTTTTCGAGGTCGCCAGCAGAACCGTCGATAACGCCCTGCTTAACGAGAACATCGTGCATAGCTGTTACCCAAGCGATGTAGGACATAGCTTCAGATGTTGTTTCGTGACCGTAGTCAGGAGCCTCGATAACGAGAGTTTCCTTAGCGTGGTAAGGAATACCGAATGAATCGCCGCCGTTGTTCTGCTTGCTGAGATAGCCGCTTGCCTGACCGTTAGTGATAACGTCGTCGTAAAGTGACTCGAACATTGCAGCGTAGCTTTCGTTAGCGCCGTTCTCTGTAGCGTACTTAGTCGGTTCAGTAGCTGCTGAACCCATTACAGGCATTACAGCTGAAGCAGAAGTAGCTGCTGCGAGAATTCCAGCAACGAGAGCCTTGTTCTTTTTGCTAATCATAGTTTTTTTTCCCCTCTCATAAAATATAGTTTAAAGTGATTTGGAAAATGTAGATTGTCCTGTTCTTTGCCAAGAACAGAACCATGAAAATATTGTACTGTATGCTGTCAGACGGGACAAGCATACAATTTTCAAGTTATTTTCAATATAATTATATTCCACATTTGACTGCCTGTCAACAGTTTAATGCATTTTCATTTTTACTCAATCAATTTTTTGGTGCAATGCACACAATGTCAGAAGCCTTTTTGTCTATTTTGTCCATCAAAAAAATTTAGCTTATTCTAAAATGTTTCTGAATTATGTACATTCACGAACATTTAATTAAATACCCTAAAATTCATCCCATACTCAGTAAACTTTCACTAAATATACACAAAGCAGATGTAAGATTTATCCGGTTCGTTGCATATTTAAGATAGTAAAAATCATGGAATTAATAAATTGTTCACATTCTGTTAATAATGTGTCAATATTTTTCTGACATAATATGAAAGTATACTATTACGGGATTACAATTTTTTCAGAAAGGAGAAACTCATGATTAAAATTGAAAATTTGACGAAGTTTTACGGTAAGAATAAAGCCGTTAATAATATCAGCTTTGTAATCAATGATAATGAGATTCTTGGTTTTCTCGGGCCTAACGGCGCCGGAAAATCTACCACAATGAACATGATCTCCGGTTTTCTGCCTATGTCCGCCGGAAATGTCAGCATCTACGGCACGGATATCACCAAAGATCCGGTAAAGGCAAAAAGAAATATCAGATATCTGCCGGAAAATCCTCCGGTTTACCCCGATTTAAAGGTATCTGAATACCTTTCATTCTGCGCAGGTCTTAAAGGCATCAGGGGAAGTAAGCGCAAGGACGAAATCAAGCGTGTTACTGAACTTCTTGCTCTTAAAGATGTCAGCGGAAAGCTTATCCGCAACCTGTCAAAGGGCTATAAGCAGCGTGTAGGCTTCGCTCAGGCTCTTTTAGGCGATCCGAAATTCATCATCCTTGACGAACCTACTGTAGGTCTTGACCCGAATCAGGTTATCGAGGTGAGAAAGCTCATCAAGAGCCTTAAAAAAGATCACACTGTCATATTCAGCTCCCACATCCTCAGCGAGGTAAGCGAGGTGTGCGACAGAGTTATTATCATCAACAAGGGTGATATCAGAGCTATCGACACTATCGAGAATCTTGAAAAATCCTTCAATGCTACGCTCTCCCTTCATATTAAAATAAAGGGAGCAAAAAGCAAGGCAGCCTCTATCATCGAGACTGCTGACGGCATCAAGGAAATTGTCTCCATCGACGATGAGGGAAATGATATCTGGTCATTTGAGGTTCTCCTTGACGGCAATGCAGAGGATATCCGTAATAACCTTATGACAGAGCTTGTTAAAAACAAGGTCAGCATCATGGAAATCTATGCCGACAAGCCAAATCTTGAAAATGTCTTTATCGAGCTTATCAACCGTCCTGTCAAGAAGACAAGCCTTATGGATCTTGTTGACGAGATAGTTCCGGAAACTTCTGAGAACAGCTCCGACGAGGATGACAGCAGCGAAAAGGAGGAAGAATAAATGTTTTCGATCTATAAAAAGGAACTGCAGTCCTTTTTCTATACACCTTTTGCTTATGCACTGACTGCACTGTTTATGCTTCTTTTCACTTACATATTCGCAAACAAGATTGGTTCGCTTGAATCGGGAAATACCGTTCTTGTTCCTTTTGTAAGTATATTCTATGATGTAATTTTCTTCTTTATGTTCCTTATTCCGCTTATCACAATGAGAACTTTTGCGGATGAGAGAAAATTCGGAACCGAAGTTCTGCTTATGACTTCTCCCGTCAGCGTTTTCAAAATCGTTATGGGAAAATTCTTTGCAAATGTTACTGTTTTCATCTTCATGCTCGCTGGAACAGCTATTTTCCCGATAATTACAGAGCATTATGCCGGCGAGGGCGGCGGCGTTATCGAAAGCCAGCTTATCTGCGCATATATCGGTTTCTTCTTCTGGGGAACAATGTTTATTACACTCGGAATGCTCATATCATCCTTCACTGAAAGCTCTATCATTGCGGCTATTATCGGTGAACTTGTAATGTTTGTATTCCTTTTCCTTGACGACTTCGCTTATACTGCATTTATCAGCCAGTTCCCGAAACTTCAGTCTGTGCTTATCGCATTTGCAGCTCAGTCAAGATTCCACTATTTCTCACAGGGCGTTATCAGACGTTCTGACCTGATATTCTTTATATCAGCAATTATCGTTCTTCTTGCGTGGACTTACATCTCCATTGAGAAGAGACGCTGGAAGAGGGGGTAAACTTTGATGGAAAACAAAAAAGAAAAAGAAGTTTTAAATCTTGACAAGGCAAAAAAGAAGAAGATAAATCTTTCCGGCCCGATTGCTTTCGTTATGGCGTTTCTCGTTCTTCTCGTATTCGTGCCGATAAATCTTATCATTTCTTATTATGACGACTTTTATGATATGACTCCCAACAAGAAGTACACTCTTGATTCCGTGACTGTAGATCTTGTTGAAGAAAACAAGGACAAGGATATTGAGGTTTACTTCCTTGCAGAGCTCAGAGGTCTTAAAGAGGATCCTTCATATCTTCCTCTCTATCACACTCTTACGAGACTTGACGCATACGACAATATCGAGCTTATCACCTTTGATCCGAATGATGAACCTGAAAAGGCAAAGAAACTTGATCCTACAGGAATCCACGGTGTTGAGTCTGGCGATATCTTCGTAAAATGCGGCGATGTTGTAAAAAAAGTCAACAAGCACATGATATTCCAGAATTACAACGAAACAAACAAGACTTCTGACTATGCCGGTGAAGAACAGATAGCCAACGCTATCAAGATCGTTACAAACGGCTCTCTCCCGACTGTATACTTCCTCACAGGACACGGTGAAAAGTCTATTGAAGATGAATATCTGGTATACGCAAACCGTCTCAAGGCAAACACCTACGACGTAAAGGAACTCAACCTTGACGAAGCAAGCGCAATTCCGGCAAATGCTGAGATAATCTGTATTGCCGGTCCTCAGACAGATATCACAGACAACGAAAAGACGCTTCTTAAAGGATACCTCAGCAACCCTGTAAATCCCGGTTCAGTTGCATTCTTTATGGCGCCTTGCGATACAGAGGGGACTTTCGACAATATCGAGGAAATTCTCTACGAGTACGGTCTTACAATGGACTACAACCTCGTTAAGGAAACAAATACCGTAAACATGCTTTACGATATCAAGAACAAGCAGCTTCCTGAGATTATGAGAATTCACTACATGCTTCCTTCCGAGGATCTTAAAGTTGATCTCACAACTGACGTAATCACTCTCTGCAACGAGGGAGGATTCTCAGCAGGTATCTCAAACACAAGAAGTGTGGGAAGAATTCCCGATGATAAGTTCCCGCAGTATGAGCAGTTCGAAAGAGCTTCGCTTATCGAAAATATTCCCGGAGATTCCGAGACTGTTGAAGGAATGACAACTTATTCCGGCTATACTACAGAAAGTATCGCAATGGGCGGCGACAATGTCACAGCTGCCGAAGCTGAAAGACTTACAGGAGATCAGCTTGCTTATGCATACTACTCACACAACAAGACAAATGACAGTAAGATAGTTCTTTTCGGTTCTACAGACATGATCGACGCAGATCACCTTTCTCCGTCGATAAATGCTTCAAATATGCTTGCACTTTTCTCAAACACATGGCTCTATGATACAGAAGTATCCGCCGGTGTTGACGTTAAGAAGGAAGCTATCGACAAGATGACCTTCAAGGACGGAAATGAGGCTACAAAAGCAATCGCTATCACTGTTATTGTTCCGGTCTGTGTGGCAATTATCGGCGTACTTGTATGGCTTAAGAGACGTCACGCATAATACAGGATTATGAAAACCACTTAGGAGCTTGATAATGAAAAAACATATTATTGCATTTCTGATACTTCTTTTAGCAGCAGGAGGCTCCGTGGGAGTTTTCATGAAGGTCAGAGATAAAAAAGAAAAGGAAACAAAGCAGCAGGAAAAGGAAATAGCTGACCTTAACCTGTTCCGCTTTGATTCACAGTCGATCGACAAGATTGAGATCACAAATCCTGACGGAAGCTACACAGTAGTAAGCGAGGATGACAAATGGGTACTTGCAGAAGGCGGAGATTTCGTTCCCGATCAGGACTATATGGATCTTATCTGTACTTATTTTTCAAGCCTTACTGCTATGGCTACGCACAGCGGAGAGCCTGAAGTGTATGGGCTTAATCAGGAAAATATCAGCACAATTACTATGAGCGGCGGCGGTCAGAGCTACACTGTAAATATCGGTGACGCTTCTCCCACAAAGGAATGCTACTATGTCACAGTAGACGGAAGATCAGAGATATTTTCTGTGCCCACAGTCTACGAAAGCGGAAGCAATTTCAGCACTCATAAAATGATGCTTAAATCAAAGCTGCTTGTTGAATACGGCGACTCAGATGTAAATCAGATCACTGTTATCAGAGATGATAAGGTCGTATGCGATCTGACTTATGATGAGAAAACCGAAGCATGGAGTCTTCCTGAGGAATATGACACCTTCCAGCTGGATACAACAGCAGTTACATCAATGATAAATGTAATGACTCGTCTTGAAGCTGAGCAGATGCTCGATGAAGATCTTACAGATATGTCGAAGTATGGTTTCGATGATCCCTATGCAGAGGTCATCGTAAAGAGCAAGGATGGTTCAGAACGTCATCTCATTGCCGGAGATTTCTCAAACGACAATGTATATGCTAACTTCCTTGTTTACGACGGCGAAAATAAGGACAAGAACCAGGTTGAGGTTTATTTCAGATCAGACGTTGACTTTATTGATTCAGAGCCTATCGACTTCATAAATACAACGCTCTATAATCCGACTATGTATGATCTCAAGGGATTCAGCATTGATTATAACGATCAGAAGTATGAGTTCACTTTCGACCATGAGCAGAAGAAGTGCTTCTACAATGAGCAGACTATCCAGATGGCTGTTTCAAGTGTTCTTACAGCACTTACGAATTACTATAATTCCTTCTCGATCTATACTGTCGAGGAAATTGATACAGATATCAAGCCGGAGCTTAAAGATCCTCTGTTTACAGCAGAGTATGAAATGATAGACGGCACAAAGATTGTTTATCAGCTTGTCGATGCCGGAAATGAGCAGTGCTATGTATTCATTGACGGTGAATATACGGGCGAGATAATCAATGATGATTGTCTTATCGGCAACAGTTCTGTCGGAAATTATTTCGATATTCTCAAATCAGTAGCAAATATCAAATAAACAGATACAAGGGGGCTTAGTCCCCCTTGATTTGTAAGTTCCAATGGAAAGAGGTAGAATTATGAGCAAGAAAATCAAGGGAATCGCAGCGTCAGGAGCGTCAGTTCTTGTGCTCCTTATCGGCGCAATATTCGGAATAAATCTTTCATCTGATAAAAACGATCAGTCATCTGTTTCTTCTGATATTCAGACAACTACAACGACAATATCGGCGGAATACGAGGAAATACAGACAACAGCCGTAAGCAAGCCGGCAAAGACTACAGCTGTAAAAACAACGGCAAAGAAAACATCAGCAAAAACAAAAGCGAAAAAAACAACGACAACCGTCAAGGTTACAACGACTGTAAGAGCAACTGAAGCTCCTACTGAGCCGGAAGCAGTCTATGTTGATTATTATTTCAGGAACGAAAGACTTCTGAAAGATCATTTCAGCAAGCACGGCAGCGAGTTTGAGGACGATTTTGACTACAGAACTGCCGAGGATTACGAAAAGGGCGCAAGCGATGTTATCAACAATCCTGATGCACTTTACAAGCTTGAATCCGAGGACAAAGATCACGTCTATTACCTTGAGGAGACAAATGAATTTGTAGTTCTCTCACAGGACGGATACATCAGAACGTATTTCAGACCGAGTGCCGGAAAAAAATATTTTGACAAGCAGTAGGCGGTGAAAAAATGAATCCGAGACTTCCTTATCTTCGTGAAAAAACCTCGAAGCTGACATCTTCGCCCGGCGTTTATATAATGAAAAACAAGGAAAGCGCAATTATTTACATCGGAAAGGCTAAGAATCTCCGCAACAGAGTAAGCAGCTATTTCCGTGAAAATCCCGATCATACGCCGAAGGTTGCGGCAATGGTATCGAATGTTTTTGACTACGATTTCATTGTGACTGACAGCGAATATGAAGCCTTGCTTCTGGAGTGCAGTCTCATAAAGCAGCACAAGCCGAAGTATAATATTCTGCTGAAGGATGACAAGGGATACCATTATATAAGGATATCAGCCGGAGAATTTCCGAGGATAACTACGGAAAAGAACACAAAGGAAGCCGGAAAATATCTTGGTCCTTACACAAGCGGATTTATCACCAGGGAAGCTGTAAACGAAGCCAATCGTGTATTCATGCTGCCGACCTGTTCGAAGGTTTTTCCGAGAGATTTCGGCAAGGGCAGACCGTGTCTGAATTATCATATCAGGAACTGTATGGGACTTTGCCGTGGAAAAATCAGCCGTGAGGAATACGAAAATACCGTCGCTCAGGCAGTGGAATTCATAAAAAACGGCAGTATCGAATCGGTTGAGCGTATGCAGCAGGAAATGGAAAAGGCGGCGGAGAATCTTGATTTCGAGAAAGCCGCTTTGCTTCGTGACAGGATAATCGCCGTGAAAAAAGCGTCCGAAAAGCAGAAGATAATCAACAGCGTTGTTGAGTCCGCAGATGTTGTCGGAATCGCAGAATTTGACGATATATTGTTTATTTCCGTATTGATGTATCGTGAAAACCGGCTCTATGACAAGGCGGTTTTTGAGTTCGAAAAGCCTGATTCCGGAGAGGATATACTGAGCACGTTCCTGATGCAGTTCTACTACGGCAGAAGCGATATCCCGAAATCAGTCGTGACGGAAAATCTTCCGGCAGAAGCTGTTCTGCTTGAGGAGCTTATGGAGAAGCAGTCAGGTCATAAGGTGAAATTTCACGTTCCTCAGAAGGGAAAGCAGTCGGAGCTTCTGCGTCTTGCGAAAAACAACAGCGCAGAATATGCCGCTCTGAAAAACAATCGTACCGGCAAGGAAGTCATGGCTCTTGAACAGCTTGGAAGAAGTCTCGGACTGAAAAAAACACCGAAATATATCGAAGCGTATGATATTTCGAACCTGTCGTCAGAATCAATGGTAGCCGGAATGGTGGTCTTCGAGGACGGCAGACCGCTGAAAAAGGCATACAAGAGATTCACGATAAAGGAACAGCAGTATCAGAACGACTACGGCAGCATGCAGGAGGTTCTGCGGCGCAGACTAATGCATATTGTTTCCGGCGAGGGCGATGAGTATTTCACACGCACTCCCGATCTGATACTTCTTGACGGCGGAAAGGGGCACGTTCACGCAGTTGAGCCGGTTATCCGTGAGCTTGGGCTTGACATTCCTGTTTTCGGAATGGTCAAGGATAATAAGCACCGGACAAGAGCAATCGCTGCTGAGGGACGGGAAATCCAGATAAACGAGCTGAAATCCGTGTTCAACCTCGTGACGAGAATACAGGATGAGGTTCATAGATATTCCGTAAGCTTTATGCATTCAAGACATAAAAAGAAAACCTATGCCTCGGAACTGACGTCAGTTCGTGGAATAGGTGAAAAAAAGGCGGCAAAGCTTATGATGAAGTATAAGACAAAGGAAAATCTGAGTAACGCTTCACCGGAAGAACTCGCCGCCGCCGCCGGAGTTTCTCAGGAAATAGGAACGGAACTGTGGAAGCTTATTCATGATGAATGATATATTAGTTGTAAAAAAAGGACGACTTGACGGTCGTCCCAGACTGTAGAAAAAGCTGTATATTAATGGGACGTCGGGTGACTCCCTACTGTGTAGGGAGATGTCCGAAGGACAGAGGGTACGGGCACCCGTTAGGTGCGCCGTCCCCTACAGATGGCTATTTTACGTATTATGAATGTAGGGGCGAACTGTGTTCGCCCGCAAACAACGATGTTTATCGACAATCTCGGACGACCTGACGGTCGTCCATGTTTTTGTTGTAAGGAGACGCTCTCTCTTGCAGAGCGCTTTTAAGGCATTATGTGGGGGGACTCCACACCCCACCAGAGTCGCTGCCTCTGGACTTCGCCAAAGGGTTATCAACCATTTGGAAACCCAGTATTATATCAATCACCAATGATTGCAGCTTAGTCAAAGAAAAGCGGAGTTGAGAAGTAGCGTTCTGCTGTATCTGGAAGGATAGTTACGACAGTTTTTCCTTCACCGAGTTTTTCGGCCAATTTCAGAGCAGCAGCGACATTAGTTCCGCTGGAAATTCCGCACATGATACCTTCCTTTGAAGCAAGATCTCTTGCGGTCTGAATAGCTTCTTCGTCGCTTACGATGTAGATATTATCATAGATTTTTGTATTGAGGATATCAGGGATAATACCGTCGCCGATACCCATCTGAAGATGAGTTCCGATAGTTCCTCCGGCGAGAATAGCGGCATTTTCAGGTTCAACAGCCCATATTTCAAGATCGGGGTACTGTGCTCTGAGAGCTTCACCGATACCTGTGATAGTTCCGCCCGTACCGATTCCGGAGCAGAAACCGTCGATTCTTCCGGCTGTTTGTTCAAGAATTTCAAGTGCGGTATGATACTTGTGAGCATAGATATTATTGGGATTTGCAAACTGCTGAGGAACAAAGACATTTTCGTTTTCTTCTGCCATTTTAAGAGCAGTATTGAGACATTCCTCAATGCATTTTCCGATATCGCCGGCATCGTGGATGAGAATTACATCCGCACCGTAGTGACGCACGAGCTTTCTGCGTTCTTCGCTGACGGAATCTGGCATAATGATTATAGTTTTGTAGCCTCTTACAGCGCCCACAAGAGCAAGACCTATTCCCTGATTTCCACTTGTAGGCTCTACTATAATAGTATCCTTGTTGATTTTTCCTTCACGCTCAGCATTGCGTATCATGTTGTAGGCAGTTCTTGTCTTGATAGAGCCGCCAACGTTAAGACCTTCAAATTTTACGAGAACCTCGGCATTTCCGGGTTTATTCATACGGCTGAGTCTTATCATGGGAGTATGCCCCATTGCTTCTATAATGTTATTGTAAATCATTTAAATATCTCCTTCAAAAAAGCTGCATTACTATTATATACCATTTTGCAGATATTTGCAATAACTTAGGGGAAATTTCTCCATATACCGAACAGAATAAGTAAAATAACTGAAATTATCCCCACAGCCTTCAGAAATTTTTCACCTTTGTCGAAAAGCCATAGAACAATGCAGATACACCACACCGGAAGCAGTGAAAAAATCGCCTGATTACAGCGGAAAGCTCCGGCGATATCGAGTTCTGCAAGCCGCATGAACATTCGGGAAATACCGCATCCGGGACATTGAATTCTGTTTCCGGACGCAAGATTTATGGGACAGGGGATTCCGAAACCGGTCAGTTTTGCAAAAATAAAATAGACTGCTCCGAGAATAAGTACAGCTATGATCTTCTTTAATTTATATATATTCATTTTCATAATATGCATCACACACCAAAATTGCCCCTTTTAAGGGGCAATTAATTACATTACGGCAAGATTGTTGATATCGTTCTGCATCATGCCGAGTACGATAAATAAGCCGATATACGGTATAATTAAAAGGAGACAGTAGGCAAGACTCATATGCGGCGGCGGAAAATTCCTGATCGTGAATGCACGGTCTATTCTTTTGCACTGTTTGTAAACCCAGTAAAAGCCATAGATTCCGCATGTGAATATAATCAGTAAAACTGCTGTTGTACCGGATGTCGGTTCTTGTTCATCAGAAAGGAAGTTTGATTCATCATTGAGATATGATATCCATAGCAAAGAATAAAGTCCGCATGTAATGATCGTAAGAATAATACACACCAGAACGGAACGCACTTTTACTCCCGCATAATATTTCGTATATGAATTTGAAGGAAGCGTTTTTCTGACCGGATCATAGCCGGAAGGCTGGTCGATTTTCGGAGCAAACGCACCGCAGTTGGGACATTTTGGCGCATCAAATTCAAATCCGCAGTATTCACATTTCATTAAATCACCCATTTCGTGTAAATTTCTCATACATGTACATTATACCATATTTATCGCCCGTATTCAATTGCTGAATCCTACAATAATATCAGTACATATTTGGAGAAATTGTATTCAGTAGAGTGCGTATCCGTCGGCAGAGGACGACTTCACGAGTTCGATCTGACGGCTGATTATATCGGGATTGTCTATCCATTCGTTTTCGCCGGAAACTCCAGCCCATTTGTCGTATTTTCCCTGTTTATAGGCGGCAAGTCCGATTATCAGCTTTACGGGACTGTCACTGCGAAGCTCCTCCCAGCGGCGCAGAGTCGGCTCAAACGGGCACGCAGCATTTTCAAATCCGAAGTAAATCTGCGGCACGATGTAATCGCAGTAGCCCTCACTGCCAGCCCAGAGTTTCACGTCAGCGTACTGAGAAGTATAATTTGCCTCGATATTTCCCTGAGGACTTATTCCGAAAAGAATACGCTTATCATGAAATTTTACCGAATCATAGAGAGTTCTGACAAGGCGTGTGCAGTTGGAAAGCCGCCACTGTGCAAGATCAGTTCTGCCGCTTTTCTGAAATTCCGCTTTGTCGAAATTTTCGTCCGTTGTGGGGTAGAAATAATCATCAATGTGGATTCCGTCCAGCTCATAATTTTCAAGAAGCTCTGTCACGCAGCTGCGGAGAAGCTCATTTGTTTCGGAGTATGACGGATCGAGATACCAGCGGTCGCCGACAAGCTTTGCAATGGGATGTTCTTTATCCTCAGTCCATTTTTTTATGATGAAATCATCCGGAAGTTCCGCCATTTGCTGTGCAGTCTGACAGCGCAGAGGATTCAGCCAGCCATGCGCCGAAAGTCCAAGTTTGTGGGCTTCTTCCAGCATGATCGCAAGCGGATCGTAATCGCCGTCAAGGAAAACGCCTTTCGGAAAGATATCCGATTCATAGTAAGCGTCGCCGCAAGGGTGAATATGCAGATATACGGTGTTTATTCCGTTGTTTTTCGCCTGTGTGAAGCGGTCACGGACGGCGTTCCGGAATTCCTCTGCCGACTTGCCGTACATATACTCCTCATACTGCATATACGGGAACCACTGACCTGTCTGATAGCTGTAGTTTATGGGGGAGTATCCCTCCGGCAAGTCCATGTGAAGATGTTCGAAGTCTTGAACATAGGATGTTGCCGGAATATCCGAGACAGTGGAATTTTCGCTGACGTGGGTACTGCATGAGCAGAAAATAAGCGGTAAAATAAGAAGTAATAAAAATTTCATGGGGACATCCTTTCGTTTTTTTTAGGCAATACCGTACAAAGCCGTCTTGCGTGATTTGTGCGGTATTGCCTTAATGTATATTCTATATTTCAGCAGAAAATTCTGCTTGCAAAAAATCCGGCAATGATGTATAATAAAATAACCGACTAAAAGAAAGGAATACCAGAAATGAATAAAAAGGAAACAGCAGAAATAAAAAAGAATTTTTCAGATAAAAGCGGATTTTTCATCATGGAAAGGCTTCTTACAGGCTTTATCGACGCCGAGAAGAATCTCCGCTGTCATCAGATAAACTCATGTCTCACCATGTCCGTTGAGGAGCACGATGTCTACGAGGAAACACTCAAAAAAGTTCTCAACACCAACGTCGGAAAGTCCTTTGTGGAGTATGAATTTCCCAATGAAGCATATGAAGAAGGCAAACCGCAGAATATCCTGTATACACTTCTCAAATCCGAGCTGAAGGATGAAACGGTCTGTGAGGATTTCCTCAATCACATTGCAAATAACAGAGTGTGCGAGGGACCTTTTGCCGTACTTACCGCATATTGTACATACACGATCAGACGCAAGGACAAAAATGACGAGTTTGCTGACGGTGAAGATGAGGTCTACCGCTACATACTTACTGCGCTCTGCCCTGTAAATACCGGAAGCGACGGATTTATTTTTGATTCCTTCAACAACGAAATCACCAAGAAGGTAAATACAGAGCTTATCATAAGCAAATCGCCGTCAGATGGTTTTCTGTTCCCTGTTTTCAGCAACAGAAGCAGTGATATCAACCATGTCATGTACTACACAAAATCAGCGAAATCTCCAGATATTTCAGTTGTTGAGAACGTTCTAGGCTGTAATTTCGTGATGTCCGCAGATAACGAAAAGGCTAATTTCCAGAGCATTCTCAAAAGCGTTGCCGGCGATGATCTTGACTACATGCTCATAAAAACAGTGAACGAAAAAATCAGCGATGTTGTCGAGGAATGCAAGGATGAAACCGATAAAGCCGTTATCGAGCCGACTGTTCTCAGGGATATTTTCATTGACGCCGGTCTGCCGCAGGAGCGTGTTGATATGGTTCAGCCTGTATATGAGAAGGTCTGCGGAAATGCTCCGCTTACTGCTGTGAATCTTGTGGAGACAAAGACAGTTCTTTCTTCGCCTGGAATCACCGTGAACATCAAGCCTTCCGCTGCCGATAAGGTACGCACAAGCGTTGTTGACGGCAGAAGATGCCTTCTTATCGACATTGACGATCCTACAATTGAGATAAACGGTCTGCCGGTAACACTTAACTGATACTAATTCCAATAAATCCTGTATACACAGAATTTATTGGGGACGCCTGCAAATCAGGCTGCAATTAGCTGCACTAATTACCGTCTCATACAATCCTTTACGCTGTCATTGACAGCTAAATTCCAGCAGACTTTTTTCTGCTGGAATTAAAAGGATTGGTATGATTCATAATTCTGACTGCTTCCGCATATACTCTGTATGGCACCGGTCTGCATGGTGCAACACCAGAATACGGAGGAGATAGTATGTGCGGAATTGCAGGAGCTATAAGCTTTTCTGAGGATATGCGCAGCGACATGAAAATATACGAGAGAATGCAGCGGGCAATGATACATCGTGGTCCCGATCAGCGTGGAATCGTTCTTACCCGTGAGGCTGCGCTTATCCACACAAGACTGGCGGTTATAGATATTTCCGGAGGACGTCAGCCGATGAGCTGTTCTTACGGAGAAAAAAATTACATCATCGTTTATAATGGCGAGCTTTACAATACCAGTGAGCTTCGTGACGAACTTGAGACGGATTTTGCTTTTGAGACTGATTCTGATACGGAAGTAGTGCTGAAAAGCTACATCAAATGGGGAAAATCATGCGTTGACCGCTTCAACGGAATATTCGCATTTGCCGTCTATGACGAGCACGGGCACACTGTTTTTCTTGCGAGAGACAGGATAGGTGTAAAGCCGCTTTTTTATTATGATACCGGAGATAAGCTGATTTTTGCTTCGGAACTGCCGGTATTGCTGGAACATCCCGATATTCCGCATGAAATAGACGAAAACGGTGCGGCAGAGCTGATACTTATGGCTCCCGGAAGAACTCCCGGATGCGGCGTTGTCAGGGGAGTAAAGGAAGTTTTGCCCGGCTGGAGAGGATTCTACAGCGAGCGTGGGCTGAAGCTTGAGGAATACTGGCGGCTTCGTGCTTATCCGCTTGACGAGACATTTGAGCAGACAGCTGAGCACGTCCGTGAGCTTCTTCTTGATTCGATACGCCGTCAGCTTGTGTCGGATGTTCCGGTGTGTACATTTCTTTCGGGAGGTCTTGATTCAAGCCTGATATCAAGCATTGCGGCGGATGAATTCAGAAAACAGGGAAAAAAGCTGAGTACATTTTCCGTTGATTACCGTGATAACGACAGATATTTCACGAAAAGCCATTTTCAGCCGAACAGCGATCCCGAATATATAAAGTGCATGGCTGAATATCTTGGCAGCGATCATCACTGGCTTGTAGTCGATACGCCGGAGCTTGTCAATGCTCTCGATGAAGCAGTCGAAGCAAGAGGACTTCCCGGAATGGCAGATGTTGACGCATCAATGCTTCTGCTTTGCCGTGAGATAAAAAAATACGGTACAGTTGCGCTTTCCGGCGAGTGTGCCGATGAGATATTCGGAGGTTATCCGTGGTATCGTGACAAGGATATCCGCATGACGGACGGATTTCCGTGGGCGCAGAGTACTGCATACCGCCGGACTTTTCTTGGTGAGGACTACATCCGGAAAATTGACGCTGACGATTATGTATACAGTGCGTATAGAAAAACAGCTGACAGCGCCGTGAAGCTTCATGGCGAAAGCAGTCTTGAATCACGGATGAGAGAGATGACACAGCTGAATTTCAGCTGGTTTATGCAGAATCTTCTTGACCGCAAGGACAGGATGAGTATGTTCAGCGGACTTGAAGTCAGAGTGCCGTTCTGTGATTATCGTATTGCGGAGTATCTCTACAATGTGCGCTGGGAGTACAAGGATCACAACGGACAGGAAAAGGGACTTCTTCGTGAGGCAATGAAGGAATGGCTGCCGGAAAAGGTTCTTAACCGCAAGAAAAGCCCGTATCCCAAGACGCACAATCCGGCGTTTCTGGAGGCGGTTACATTGAAGCTGCGCAGTATACTTGATGACAGGGACAGTCCGCTGACAGAGCTTGTAAGCCGTCCGGCGCTGGAAAAACTTCTGACGCATGAAGACCACGTTCAATGGTACGGACAGCTGATGAATCTGCCGCAGACGATAGCATTTTTCACGCAGCTTGACTACTGGATGAGAAGATATAAAATACGCTTAGTATAATAATAAATCCCCCGGAGAGTGCTGCTCCGGGGGACTTTTTATTGAACTTTCTTTTGTGATAAGCGGGTTTCCGTTATGGCGTATTATTGTTCTGTGTGATAGTATCTTCCTGATTTTCTAAAAGCTTTTTCAATGCTTCTTCAGCTTTCTGACGATCCTGCTCTGCTTCCTCGGTATTCTGATCCCTATCTGTTAAAATATCCTGCATTTTTTTCTGATAGTTTTCAATTTCCTCACGTCTTTTTTCTGCTGCTTCTGCATTCTGCCGTTCTTCTTCAGCATTCAGTGCTTTTTCTGTTTCTTCAAGGAACACCACATGCTGCTGGAGCTGCTTCATTTCAGCAAGAATCTTCTGCTCCTCCAGTTCAAGAGCCTCCTTTGAAGCCTGCATTATAGTCTCATTTTTTTCACTAAGCTGGATATGTGTAAGTTCATTTTCCAGCTTGTCATATTCGGTACTGATCGAATTTGCTGTAATGCTGCTGTAGAATATGCATTCGAGACTGAGTGTGCTGTAGAACTGCTTGTTTTCCCGATGATTTTCGGGATACAGTGCAATCGGAGATTTTTGTCCGATATAGACATTAAGACTGCGCTGGAACGAAGTATCATCCGGTAAAGCTATCTGACTGAGGATTTTTCCTGTAGTTTCATAGCTGTTATGAACTTCGGTGATGTACTCGTTTTCAGGAAGCGAAACATTTTCATCAATCCACGGGTATACGCATGTAGGAGTGAAATACCATATATTGTTTTTATTTTCGTATGTTCCCGTAAACAGCTGAGTTCTTGTCATAACGTCAGTATTTTCAGCCGGATTTTCAGCTGAACCGTCGCTGCTGACAGAGGTTTCCCATGAATCTCTTGCGATATCAATAACATTATTGCTGCTGTCAGTAGTGAGTGTGTCGTAGTAGTATGTCTCATCTGAACTGCTGCGGTAATAAACTACATCTGTGCTGATAGTTTCTGTATTTTTTCCTTTTTTGTATAACGAGAAGCCGGAGAAGCTTGCTGCTGAGACTTCATTTCCGTCATGGTCGATAAGCTGTCCGTTATTGGTGCCCCTGAATGCAGCTGAAACAGCAGTAACAGCATTATCCTGAGTGCTGAAGCTGAACGTAGGATTCTGTTCAAGAATTTCTTCTTCCTTTTCGGAGAAGCTTACACCGGTTTCAGCGGCTGCCACGATGTTGTCTTCGGAATAATTACCACGGTATTTCACCGCATATATCTGATTTGTCCTGATTCCGCCGATATATCTGATATATAACCGCACATTCATATCCTCATTGCTTTCCTCAAAAGGACAGCTGTAAAGAGGAGTCACAAGAACATCACGGCTGATATAGTCATCGAGAGAGAGGTCGCAGATATAGTAGCTTCCGGATTGTGTTTCATCTTTGATTTCGCTGAGAAGTCTGGTGTATGTGGACTTGCCGGAGGATTTTTCTGCGGGGTCCCGCAGACTGTTAATGATGGCGGTTTTAGGAATTACGCCTATGCAGAGGACGATAGCCGCCGCCGCAGACACCCATCTGAGTACAGGAGGAAATCTGCGTTTTCCCGTTACGTTTTCAAGGTCGCTCACGGTAAACCCGCATTCGGAAAAATCCGAGTCCTTTTCAGGAAAAGCTCTTGCGGAAATTTTGTCAAAGCAATCCACAGAGGCCGAAAGTTCATTCATTTTTTCCTTCAGTATTTTTTCAAATTCCTGATCTGAACTGAAATCGTTCTTTTTCACTTGTCTGCACCTGCCTTTTCCTGTAGAATATCCATTGCTCGTTTATACCTTGATTTGACCGTAGTTTCGGGACATTTCAGAACCATTGCTATATCCTTGAAGGTCATTTCAGCGCAGCATTTCATAATAACAATCTGCCGCTGCTTGTCGTTAAGATGTTTAAGGAGCTGATTTATATAAATACTGTCCTCGACAGTTTTTTCAGCGTCGCCGTAGCTCTGAATGATGTAGCTGTTGATTTCTTTTTTATAGCGGCGGCGAAGCTCTGATGCAACGTTGCGTGCTGTTGTCAGGATGAAGCCCTTGCCGTCACCTTTATGCGGATTGAAATTTCTGACCTGAGTAAGTCTTACAAAGGTTTCCGCAACGCAGTCCTCTGAAAGGTGGTAGTCAGAGGTTATACCATAGGCTACTGCAAAAACGGCAGATTTGAACATGATATAAAGCTGTTCAAGGCTGTCTCTGGAGGTTGCGCATGTACTGATAAGCCGGTTGACTTCACCCATATCGGCGGAGGATGTATTACTATTATTATGATTGAATGCAAAAATGATAAGGTCACCTCCGGGATTGGTCTTAGTGTTGGCAAGCATAGTCTCACCCTCTTTTTTGATGATTCAGACGGTGTTGAAAAGCCGCCTGATGAAAGCTTTCACTAATAAGTGATTTTAGAGGGCAAAAAAGACGAACTTTTTTGAAAATTTTTTGAAAAAGTTGTTATCAGAGACTAACATCATAAATATTATGAGAATATTATGGTCAGATATTCATGAATTCACGGAAGTTTCCGGCAAGAATTCCTTTCAGCTCTGCGTCTGTAAGACCAAGTGACATGATGCGTTCAAGCTCGATGTCGTGCGACCACATAGGGAAGTCAGTGCCAAAGAAGCAGTTTTCTGCTCCGAAGCCACGGATGCGTGAAAGTGCAGTTTCAGCCGGCATGAAGGCAAGAGAGCTGCACAGGTCAACACGGACGTTTTCAAATCCACGCAGACAGGACTGAGCTTCATCCCAGAGCTGATATCCTCCGAGGTGAGAAGCAATGAGTTTGAGCTTCGGGAAATTCTTTGCTATATTGGCGATTCTTTCGGGGCGGGAATATTCATAACGCTCATCGCCGCAGTGTATCAGAAGCGGCATGGAGCCTTCAATTATTTCGTAAATTCTGAAAGCTTCGGGAGAATCGGCATTGAATGTCTGGAAATCGGGGTGAAGCTTAACGCCTTTAAGTCCGAGAGCTCTTATCTGTTCAATATCGCCCTCTATATCTTCGGAAAGCGGATGAGCCGCACCAAGTCCGAAAAAGCAATCGTACTTGCCGCATTCCTGAGCGATGAAATCGTTTATGCTGCTTACCTGATGAGGAGTAGTAGCAACGGAGCATACAAGATAAAGTGATGTTCCTATTTTGCTGCCGGATTTTATGAGCTCCTCCGAGCTTCCGCAGTTGTTCATGTGAAGATCGTAGAAATGACCGATATTTACAGTTGCCTTTTCCGCAATAGAAGCGGGAAATATATGTGAATGAGCGTCAATGATCTCGTAATCTGTGCAAAGTTCTTTTTTCATGTGTATTTATACCTCCGGTAATTTTCTATCTATAATTATACTACTGTAATATTTAAAAGTCAATGACAGCTCATGGAAAGTATGTGTAAAAAATATATAGGCAATGTAGGGTGCGATGTGGGCAGCGCACCCGAGATTGTCGATAAACATTGTTGTTTGCGGGCGAACACAGTTCGCCCCTACATTCATAATACGTAAAATAGCCATCTGTAGGGGCGGATGCCTTCATCCGCCCGTAATGAACGTAATATGTTTACGGTGCGATGTGGGCATCGCACCCTACAATGTCCATATTTATTTTACACATACCGATATCTCCAAAATACTTGATTTATGAAAGAGAATATGTTATAATAAAATGAATATGTATTGTTAT
>JAFXEJ010000142.1 GCA_017513795.1 Ruminococcus sp. | reverse complement strand
TTTATAATATATCACAAAATAAAATAAAGTTCAAGCCTTCAAAAAAAAAATCATTATTCTGTAATTATTTTTGGCGTATTAGTAATAGTGCGTTATTAAACCTGTGAAGTTTTGTGCAGATTTAACATAGTTTTTACATTATATAATCATTCCGCCGTTGACTGCAAGAACCTGTCCTGTAATATATTCAGCATGATCTGACGCTAAAAATGCGGCTGCATCTGCTATATGACGGGGTTCTCCGAAGATGCCGAGAGGAATTTCCTCCCTGATAAGCTCGAGATCCTCCGGCGAGAAACGGCTGTTCATTTCGGTCATTATGAATCCGGGAGCAATACAGTTTACTCTGATGCCGGACGGAGCTGCTTCCTTGGCAAGAGCCTTTGTAAAACCGATTATTCCCGCTTTTGACGCAGAGTAATCGACCTCGCATGAAGCTCCGCACTGTCCCCACATTGAGGAAATGTTGATGATACAGCCTGATTTCTGGCTTATCATGGATGGCAGAACAGCTCTGGAGCAGTTCATTGTGCCCCACAGATTGACCTCCATGATTCTTCTTGCCTTTTCCGGCGTGATATGTGTAAAAAGTTCTATTTCCGATATTCCGGCATTATTCACAAGAAGGTCAATTCTGCCGGCATTTCTTATAGCATCGGCAGTTTTTTTCGAATCTGCTACATCGAAGCAGAGAGCAGTTCCGTGAAGTTCTTTTGCAAGTGCCTCAGCTTTTTCGTGCGAACGAGAATAATTAATAATGATAGTATATCCCTCAGCGGCAAGACGGCGGCATATAGCTTCTCCGATTCCGCCTGTACCTCCTGTAATAAGTGCTGTTTTTAACATGGTCATCCCTCCGAAGATAAATTATAACACAAAATCCGGTAAAAATCCAGTGGCAATACTTGAAAAAATAATAAAAATATGATATAATGTCTGTGTATGATTTCTGTTTTTCGTATGGAAACAGATGATTAATCGCAATAAGAGGTGATTTTGTGAATCAGGAAAAAATAGATCGTATAAATGAGCTTGCCCGTAAATCGAAGAATGAGGGACTTACTGACGCTGAAAAAGAGGAGCAGAAACTTCTGCGTGACGAGTACAGAATGTCCGTCACAGGAAATCTTGCGGCTCAGCTCAGAAATACATATATTATGACTCCGGACGGAAAAAAGCGTAAACTTGGAAAAAACGGGTGATTCTATGACAAACGGTGAACTTTTTTCAATGGCTGTAAAGGCGGCAGAGAATTCCTATAGTCCCTATTCCGGATTCAGGGTAGGAGCGGCACTTCTGACTGCTGACGGCAGAATTTTTACCGGATGCAATATAGAGAATGCATCGTTTTCCCTGACAAACTGCGCAGAGCGTACAGCAGTATTCAAGGCAGTTTCTGAGGGTGTGCGGGATTTCAGAGCAATAGCCGTAGCCGGCAGCAGCAGCGGAGATTTCTCAAAAAGATGCGTTCCATGCGGTGCCTGCTTACAGGTACTCAGAGAATTCTGCGGCGATGATTTTGTCATAATACTGTCTGACGGATGGTTCAGACTGGCTGATTTTATGCCGATCAGCTTCAGCGGCGAAAGTATAAAATAAATATTTCCGGAAAAATACAAGGAGAAATTATGTTAAAAGAAAAAATAGAAAAACATCTGCTTGAAGTGCAGAAGCCGTCACGCTATATCGGCGGCGAAACAGGAAGCATAATCAAGGATATTTCAAAGATAGATGTGCGTTTTGCATTCTGCTTCCCGGATTCCTACGATATCGGAATGTCACATCTCGGAATGAAGATACTTTATTCCCTCATAAATGAACGTGAGAATTACTGGTGCGAGCGCTGTTTTGCTCCCTCAGAGGATTTTGAGGCTGTAATGCGTGAAAATGATATTCCTCTTTACGCACTTGAAAGTCTCGATCCGATAAAGAATTTTGATTTTATAGGATTTACCATGCAGTATGAGCTTTCCTATACAAACGTGCTGAATATGCTTGATCTTGCCGGAATTCCGGTATTTGCGTCGGAAAGAAGTGAGGAACTCGGACAGATAGTTGTTGCCGGAGGTCCTTGCGTGTGCAATCCGGAGCCGCTTGCTGATTTCTTTGATCTTTTCATTCTCGGCGAGGGCGAGGAAGTAAATCTTGAGCTTATGGATCTCTACAATGAGATGAAGAAAAGCGGCGCAACAAGAAAGGAATTTCTTGTCAGAGCGGCTCAGATCGAGGGAGTTTACGTTCCGTCGCTGTACAGCTTCAACTATAATGAGGACGGAACTATTTCCGGAGTCGAAACAAAGGACGGAGCTCCGGCGGTTGTCCGCAAGAGAATCATCAAGGACTTCGACAAGGTGTATTATCCTGATAATTTCGTTGTTCCATTCACTGAAATAGTTCATGATCGTGCTTCTGTAGAGGTTCTGCGTGGATGTATCCGTGGCTGTCGTTTCTGTCAGGCTGGATTCATTTACCGTCCTTTCCGTGAGAAAACTCCGGATACTATATGCGGAGAAACAAAGGCACTTTGCGGAAATACCGGTTATGACGAGGTTTCACTTGTTTCGCTCAGTACAAGCGATCATTCGCAGATAGATGAAATGCTCACAAAGCTCATAGACTACACGGCTGAGGAGAGGATAAATCTCTCATTGCCGTCGCTGCGTGCAGATAATTTTTCCGAGGAGCTTCTTGAAAAAATCAAGAAAGTCCGCAAAAGCGGTCTGACGTTTGCCGCTGAGGGCGGTACACAGCGTCTTCGTGACGTTATCAACAAGAATGTCAGTGAGGAAGAAATCATGAACACTTGCCGCATTGCCTTTGAGGGCGGATATTCTGCGGTAAAGCTTTATTTCATGATGGGACTTCCCACTGAAACTGACGAGGATATCGTCGGAATTGCAGATCTTGCACAGAGAATCGTTGATCTTTTCTACAGCATCGAGAATCGTCCTAAGGGCAAGAGCGTACAGATATCCATCAGTGTAGCGACTTTTGTACCCAAGCCATTCACGCCGTTCCAGTTCGAGCCGCAGGATACCCGTGAAATGATTGAGCACAAGCAGAAGCTGCTTATGGATTCCGTAAAAACAAAGAAAATCAGAGTAAGCTATCACAATCCGGATGTAAGTATGCTTGAAGCTATTCTAGCAAAGGGCGACAGAAGGCTCTGTAAAGCTGTTTATGCCGCATGGAAGAACGGCTGTAAGTTCGACAGCTGGGATGAATATTTCAAATACGACAAGTGGCTGGAGGCATTTGAGGAATGCGGTATAGATCCGTCTTTCTATGCAAACAGACGCTTTGATTACGATGAAATACTGCCTTGGGATCACCTTGATTACTACATTTCAAAGGAGTTTTTCATCCGTGAGAACAAGACTGCTCATCAGGCAGTAACAACACCGAACTGCCGTCAGAAATGCTCCGGCTGTGGTGTGACAGCAAGAACAGGAGGGAAATGTTTTGAATAGAGTCAGAGCCGTTTTCGAGAAAAAAGACCGTGCAAAATACATTTCGCACCTTGACCTCAACAGATGTATGCTGAGAATCTTCCGCCGTTCAGGACTGCCTATATGGTATACTGAGGGATATAATCCGCACCCTTACTATGCGTTTGCCCTTGCGCTTTCTCTCGGATTTGAGAGCAGCTGCGAGATTCTTGATTTCAACATTACTGATGATGAAATGTCAATGGAGGAAATCCGTGACAGACTCAATGAAGTCATGCCGGAGGGAATGAAGATTATTTCAGTCAAGCCTCAGCGCAAAAAGATCACGGAAATTGCAAAGGCAGAATATGCGGTATCTCTGGAGACAGCCGATCCGGAAAAACTTCTTGCTGATGTAAAGGCACTTATGGCTTCGGATGAGATACTTATTGAAAAGAAGACCAAGAGAGGCTTCAAAACAGTAAATATAAAGCCTGACACCGAAATCGTGAAGTGTTCAGCAAATGATTCTGCACTGGAAATCATTATGAGACTGCCAGCCGGAACACAGACGAACTACAATCCGTCGCTTTTCCTTGATTCATTGAAAAATGCCGGTTCACAGCCGTTCTCAGTGAAAAAAATATGCAGAACTGGAATTCTTCGTGCAGATAATAAAGCTTTCGAATAAAGGGGGGGAATTCATGGATATTTTCAGAAATGATATAGACGGCGGAAAAGCATTTGACTGGGGAAGAACATCTTCGGATTATGCTAAATACCGTGATATTTATCCGCCCATATTTTTCAGCAAGGTGGCTGAGAGAGGCTTGTGCGTTGAGGGACAGCGTGTGCTTGATATCGGCACAGGAACTGGCGTAGTTCCGAGAAATATGTATCACTACGGGGCAAAGTGGACAGGAGCTGATATTTCGGAAAATCAGATATCACAGGCAAGAATTCTTGCTGAAAAAGATGGCATGGATATAGATTTTGTGGTATCATCGGCAGAAGAACTCGATTTTCCTGATGAAAGCTTTGACGTGATAACAGCTTGTCAGTGTTTCTTCTATTTTGATTATGACGTTGTTATTCCCAGACTTGCAAAGCTTCTGAAAAAAAGCGGCAGACTTGTGATACTTTTCATGGCATGGCTGCCTTATGAGGATGCAATAGCGGGAAAAAGTGAATCTCTTGTCCTGAAATACAATTCCGGATGGACCGGTGCAGGATATGTTCGCAATCCTGTATACATTCCCGAAATAGCAAATGAATATTTCGATATTGAATATACTGAGGAATACGATCTTGACGTACCGTTTACCCGTGAAAGCTGGAACGGAAGAATGAAAGCCTGTCGAGGCATAGGTGCATCTCTGTCTGATGAAGATACAGCTGCATGGGAGCAGGAACACATGGAAATGCTGAATAATGAAGCTCCTGAATGTTTTGATATACTTCATTTTGCTGCGTGGGCTGTCCTGAAAAAGAAATGATATAATTAAAAATATTTTTTTAAAAAAGCTATTGCATTTTCTTCCAAAGTATGTTATGATATAAAAGCATTTGAAATTCCGTCTGTATTTTTATGTACAGGCGAGGGTTAATGCCGAAAGACATTAAATCGGACAGTCCGCTGCCTTGATTTACGGGATATTCCGTAACAGCGCTCTATGACGCACATTTATTTTTATTTTTCCGCACTGCCACACGCTGAACGGCTTTTGCGGAACGGGTAAGAATGTCCGGAAATTTTAGGAGGAAATTAAAATGGATGCACTCAAGTTACTCAGCGAATCAAGCATGAAGGAAAACGTACCCCAGTTCAACATCGGTGACACTGTAAAGGTTCACGTTCAGATCAAGGAAGGCGATAAGAGCCGTATCCAGATCTTTGAGGGTACAGTAATTGCTAAGAAGCACGGCGGAATCAGCGAAACATTTACTGTAAGACGTGTTGCTCACGGCTGCGGAATCGAAAGAGTATTCCCCCTTCACAGCCCTGTTGTAGACAAGGTTGAAGTTATCAGAC
>JAFXEJ010000141.1 GCA_017513795.1 Ruminococcus sp. | reverse complement strand
TATAAATCCATCTACAGAACTTGATCAGCAGGAAGGCGCTGAATGCTTGATTACTGAATTCGCTGACGGAAATGAAGCTTATGCCATGACAGATCTGACCGCCGCATATGAGCCAAGCGGTGCAGAAAGCGTGATTCGTGGTCTGAAAATGATAAAAGACAAGGAGTGTGTAATCATTCAGGATGAAATCTCTCTCAGTGCCCCCGGTGAGATCTACTGGTTTGCACATACAAAGGGAGAGATTGCGGTTGCTGATGACGGCAGAAGTGCCGTTGTGACTGTCGGTTCGGAGAAAATGTGGGTGGGACTTATTAGTGATGGCGGCACATTTACGGTGATGAACGCAGAACTTCTACCGACATCCCTTCCAGTGCAGAATCAGACGGACAACAGCGAGTATAGAAAGCTCGCTGTGCATCTGACAGATACCAAGGAAACGACAATTTCCGTAGCCTGCATTCCGCTGAAGGCAGGAGAAGCAAAGCCCTCATGGATTCCATCTGTGAAAGCGCTCTCTGAATGGACTCCCCATACAATAGAAGGTGATGTCAATGCAGACGGAACATTCAATGTTGCCGATGCAGTTGCACTCCAGAAATGGCTTCTTAGAGTTCCGGATATAACACTTGCAGACTGGAAAGCCGCAGATTTGTGCAGCGATAACAGACTGGATGTATTTGACCTTTGTCTTATGAAGCGTGAATTATTGCGGTTATAAAAAAATACAACCCCAAAGGATACACTTATGAATTACGAAATTTATATGCACGGACAGATACTCGGAACACATTCGTTTTTACTGAAAGGAGAGTTACTGCAGCCTGATGAGTATTCGGAAATCAAGGCAAAGTATTTTCTTCCGGGAGGTGAAACGGGTACAGCAGCAACCGTACTTTCTTCGTTGGGTGCAAGCGTTAAAATTGACGGCACACATATCGGAACAGAGGTTGCACCACTTTTAAAAGAATTCTATAAAGATAAAGCTGTGGATTTGTCCTCACTTCATTTTGATCCCGATTATGAAGGACTTATGGATTATGTTGTTATTGCAGGACTTGTCCGTTCGCCTATGGGTGTGTTTCACTCGCTATATGAAAAAGGTGCAAAGAAACGCTGGAATATGCCGAAGGAAGAAGATATAAAGAACTGTAAAGTTGCTGCAATAGATCCGTTCTTCCTTGAAGAAACGCAAGTAACAGCAGAGCTTTGTGTAAAGCATAATAAACCTTATGTTACAATAGACTGCCATCACGACACTTATCTTCACCAGCACTCTGCTGTGAATGTGGTATCAAAAGAATGTACAGGTTCTGAACAATACAAGGATAAAAGTATAGAAGAAATCTACAAGCTGCTTACAGATAATACGAACGGTCTTGTTATTATCACTCGTGGAGAAAAAGAAATGATTTATGGCAGAAAAGGTCATCCCATGAAGAAAATGAAACCCTTCTCTGTTGAAGTTAAAAGTACGCTGGGCGCAGGCGATACATTTAAAGCAGGCTGTGTTTACGGCTTATTGAACGGCATGAGCGATGATGAGTTGGTACGCTTTGCAAGCGCTTGTTCTGCAATCGCAATTTCCAGATTTCCCCTACCTCTTTATCCTCCTACATGGAAAGAAGTAGAAGAGCTTATTAATCAAAAATAAAAGCTAAACCACCTTTAACTATTGTTCCCAAATAGAATTAGTGCAGCCGTAGTCTGGCTGCACTTTTTTTACATTAACCACATTAATTATTAGTTGTGTTCCGAACTGAATTTCAGAAGCTCACCATCTTCTGCATCAACGCTGTACTTATCCTACTAGTCTCACGCACAGTAAGTGAAATGTTATGCTGAAAGACATATATTATTTTTATAGCAATTAGTGCATTTTGTCAATTCTGAATAATTAATTTTTTCACATATTATTGAAACCCAAAATCAGATATGTTATAATAATACCAGTAATTTTGTGAGGTATCGCCATGAAAATTGTAATTGCAATAGATTCATTCAAAGGCAGTCTGACTTCTATCGAAGCCGGAAAAGCCGCAGCAGATGGGATTTCCCGTGTCTATCCACAAGCGGAAATTTCAGTATATCCACTCGCAGACGGCGGAGAAGGCACTACAGAAGCTCTTGTTTCAGGACTTGGCGGAGTATTCAGAACAGTTGATGTTTCCGATCCACTTGGCAGAATTATTTCAGCAAGATATGGGATACTTCCCGACTCTACAGCGGTCATTGAAATGGCTTCGGCGGCTGGAATTACTCTGCTGACAGAAAACGAGCGCAATCCCATGAACACCACGACATACGGCGTAGGACAGCTGATTGCGGACGCTGCTTCTCAGGGATGCAGCAATTTCATCATCGGTATCGGCGGAAGTGCTACAAATGACGGAGGGATCGGCTGTTTACAGGCTCTTGGATTTGGAATGCTTGATTCTGACGGAAAACAGGTGGACTTCGGTGCAAAGGGAGTCTCACAGCTTGAAAAAATTACCGCAGATAATGTAAGTCCCGAACTGTCCGAGTGTACTTTCCACATCGCCTGTGATGTTAATAATCCTTTGTGTGGTGAAAACGGATGCAGTGCTGTATTTGCTCCGCAGAAAGGTGCTGACGAGGCTATGATAGCTGAAATGGATAATTTCCTTCGTATGTATGCGGAACTGACAAAACGGTATTTTCCCAATGCAAATCCCGAAGCTCACGGAGCAGGTGCGGCTGGCGGTCTTGGTTTTGCTTTTATGTCATATCTGAATGCAGTCCTTGAACCTGGAATTGACCTTATACTGCGCAAAACAAGAATCGAAGATGCTGTCAGAAATGCTGATATTGTTGTAACAGGAGAGGGATGTCTTGACGCTCAGACGGCTATGGGCAAGGCTCCTGTCGGAGTGACAAAGCTTGCGAAAAAATACGACAAGCCTGTTATAGCTTTCAGCGGTATTGTAAGGGACGGAGATTCTCTCTGCAACGAAAACGGAATTGATGCATATTTTCCTATTCTGCGTAGTATCTGTACTTCCGAAGAAGCTATGAACCCTGATTTTGCACGAAAGAATCTTGCAGATACAGCTCATCAGGTTTTCAGACTTATCAGAATATTTTCATAAATAATCAAAACCACCCGTAAAACGGGTGGTTTTGTTTTATGCATACTTAAGTCCTGTCCCATATATCGCTCCATGTAAGAATCATCTCACGACGGAGACTTTCTATAAATTTATCGTCCTCAAAATCGCATATTCCGCCCATTTTACTTATCTTTTCCTTAGTATCCATATCAAAAAAAGTTGCGTTGTAAAAATCAGAATCCCTGAATCTGTCTGAATCATCTTCGCTTTCCTCAACCTGAAAAACAGTACAGTTAAAAAATAAACAGGGATACTCACCATTCAGATTAAATTTGTAATCCGCATAAATCTTCATAGGCAGTGCAAGATTACTGAAATCCATACTCCACAAAGTTTCGCCGTGCATCATCTTCATAACCATAAATACGTTTTCTGTGGAATACTTAACATCATACATACGACATATATCAAGATATTTGTCAAGGAGATTTTTCTCACGCTCCTCGTTTGTCTCTGCATCATTCAGATACTCCCCGCACAGTTCCCCTACAAGAGTGTATATATCCTTTTTATCGGGAAACTTTCGGAAATAGTCAAACCATACCTCAGATATACCAATCTCAGCAAAATATTCCTTTTCGGACTCTGCAGTCTTACAGCCTCTTTGAAAAATATTAATACCGTTAATAATATGCTTCGCCGCAAAATATTCCTGATAGTACTGATGAACGAATTTAAGATATTTAGCATCGTGTTCAGAGACCATCAACAGTCCTGTATTGTTTATGAGAAGCTCTAACCATTCATCATTTTCTCTGCTTGTAAGAAGCTCCTTTTTATTGATATTACTCGGGAAAACATAATCCTGATACACATACTCGTCCTTCACGTAAATCTTAATTGACTTGTCGATTACTTCAAGCAAGTCGCCACGAGTTATCTCATACTCAGGAAACTCCTCAAGCATTTTCTTACAAGCAAGAGGCAGTGAATATTGCAGCATAAAGCGTTCAGCCACACTCCCCTTCCAATTCATAATATACGAATCAAGAAGCTCTGCTCTTGTTCCTGATATGATGTTGTTTTTCAGATACATATTGAGAAACAGCGGTTTTTTCAGTATTTCAAGCATTTTATCGTTATCGGGAACTGCATTGTTTTCAGACAGTATTTCCCGTAGAAGTTTACCTGAAACTCCAAATATCTCAGTCTTAAAAAAGCTCTTAAAGACAGTGTACTTCGGGATTGTTCGCCCCGTAATAATTATTCTTACGTTTTTCCAGTCACGGCAGATCATTTCAATTTCATCAGTCAGTAAGACCTGTAAATTGACGGACATCTCGTTCATACCGTCAAGCAGCAGAGTATACATAGGCTGACCGTTAACAGGAGTACTTTTCATCAGCCTTTCAAGCTCCTTAAGCTGATGAAGGACAGCCGATTTTCCCTCGTTTGCAATGAGAGCATTGTAGTTGTCATATTCATACTGATAGTGATATTTCAGCAGAATCTGCAGGAGAATATAACAGCACTCTCCGCTGAAATCAACATGAACTTCATAGTTGTATCGATAAAGCGGAAAGTAAAAATCCACCGTATTGTTTCTGCCGATAAGACTTCGCAGAAAGGTCGTTTTGCCTGCACCGCCTGAACCGTATAGAAATATATTTCCGCTTTCGGGAAGCTCATCACCTCCGCTCAGTTCAAGCTGATACTTCATAGTTGCAGGCTTCTGTCGGCTTGCTGTCTCGTGAATATTTTCAATGAGATTTATGGGCATATCCAAATCAAGTGAACTTTTATTGCTGTAGCGAATCACTTTAAAGCTACGTTTTTCCGGGACTTCAAGAAGCTCGACACACTCTGCCGTATCAGGATTTTTATGAACATGATACAGAAGTCCAAGCAAAAGTGACTCCGCACAGATTTTCTTTTGATGAGCAAAACTGCCGAAAAGACGCTCCTTCGGGATAAACTCATGACCGTACAAAATCGTGGTGATTGACGTATCCTGTCTGAGAATTTCAAGGAGAGTGTACACAAGCAAATCAAGCTCTTCTTTATCAATAACAGCGTCAATGAAATCGCTCATTGCAAGTAAAAAGCGGTGACGTTCTGCTGCATTTTCAAAGTCATCAAATCTGAAAAGCTCGTAGGGATAGCCCTTTCCTGTGTGTACAAAACGGCTTAAAAAACGCTCCAGCTTGCGGTAGGATTCGTGGTGCGTTACTTCGTTATTGAATTTATTCAGAATACTTTCATCGGATGTCATGCTTTTATTATCATGATCAACAATACTCTCCATAAGCATAACGTACAGCCGCCCGTTGCTGGTCATGCCTCTGCCTGTAATCTTGCTCTGAATAATCAATGATAACAGCACATTCATCGTCATTTTCTGCATAGTCTCACCTCCTGAATTTGCGGCAAATATGCTCTCTAATGCGGCAATTTTATCTACATTCCATGCTAAGATTTAATTGACCGAAAATATTTGATTAATTCTAACATGGCAGTTGTAAATTGTCAAGGTACAAAAAATGCCGCAAATTTCTTCAATCTGCGACATCTGTTTACTGGTTTATTATACCATACAAAGGGCTGTTTTGCAATATTATTTTGTGTATTTCGCTCAAATAATACAGAATTTTGTAAGTTTATACAATTACAATTACTGCTCATTGTAGAAATTGCTGTCAGATCAGAAGCATAAAAGCCGTCATATTTTTGGTCGAAAGTTCAGGAGGGAGAATATGTCACGCAAGGGAGAAAACATTTACAGACGCAAGGACAATCGCTGGGAGGGACGATACAAGGTCGGGTACGATAACACAGGAAAAGCTAAGTACCGCTCAGTTTACGGGAAGTCCTATCAGGAGGTGAAAATCAAGCTTATATCGCTAAAATCCAAGCCAATAAAGGCTGTTTCATCGGGAATGTTGACGGTCAGAGAGCTTTTTGAGGAATGGCTTTCGGCGGTCAGGCTGAAAGTAAAAAGCTCCACCTATGCTAATTACAGAATGAAGGCGGACAAGCACCTTCTGCCCTGTTTCGGTGGACTACGTTATGAGCAGCTCTCAGTACAGTCGGTGCACGAATTTATCGAAAGAAAGCTGAAAAGCGGTCTTTCGGCAAAATATGTGTCCGACATCGTTATCGTTTTCAAATCTATGGCAAAGTATGTCAGCCGTGTGCATGGATTTGGAAATCCGCTTGCAGACGTGATTCTGCCAAAAACAAACAAGTCTGAAATGACGCTTTTATCTGATGCTCAGCAGAAAAAGCTGTGCAGTCATCTTATGCGGAATATGAACAGAAACTCCCTTTGCATAATGCTAAGTCTCTATACAGGACTGCGTGTGGGAGAAGTCTGTGGACTGAAATGGAGCGACATCGACTTTGAAAAAAGCATTCTTACCGTCAAGAGAACCGTTCAGCGTGTGCAATGTGAAAACGGAGGAACAAAGCTTTTGATTGATACTCCAAAAAGCAGAAGCTCACAGCGTTCAATTCCAGTGCCTACGTATATTATGGAGCTTTTCAGACAGTTCATGGGTAATGATAATGTATATATTCTGTCGGGAAATACAAATGTCACAGAGCCTCGCACATTGCAGAGAAGATTCAAAATCACTCTGAAAAAAGCAGATTTGCCGTCAGTGAATTTCCATACTCTCCGTCACATATTCGCTACGAACTGTGTTAAAGTCGGATTTGATGTGAAAACATTATCCGAGATCCTTGGACATTCCAACGTCGAAACCACGCTGAATCGCTATGTACATTCATCTATGGAGCGTAAAACCGAGTGCATGAATCTTCTGAAAATCGCTGCATAAAAAGTTTATCAGCCGTCGGATTTTTCGTCAACCAAATTATGAGAACAGCTGTATTACGTTGACAATTGAAAATATGACGTTAAGTGAAGAAATTTGCGGCAAGTATATTTTAACATTTCAATTCATAAGTGTCACCATAATTCTGGAGGGTACGAAGATGATTCTTCTGACAAAACACAAATGCAGAAAATGCCCATATAAACTTGGAGTGATTAAGTTCATTGAAAATCCATGTCCGGAATGCAGAAACTCAGGCAGAAAAACTTCACCTTTTCCGGAGCCTGTAGTGAAATACAAAAAGAAATGAGGATGATAAATGGGATTCTTTGACGGATTGCTAAGCTTAGGCGCAGCAGCTGGAATGCTTAAATACTACAAATCAAAATATAAACAATATGAAGATGAGGAACTATTCGATGAATTTGTAAAACTCTGGAAATTGTCTTACGAAGGAATCGCAGATGAGGAGGATATAATAAAAAAAGATATTATTAAACTGATTTTAGAAGAAAGAGAATTACTATAAATTTTATAATCAAGGAGTACATAATGAATAAACTTAAGCTTTTTAAATTGTTATCTCAAATCAACAACAAAATCGACCAGCACGAAGATATGCTGAAAGGAAATACTGAAACTGCAATGGATAATTTGCGTAAAGCTCGTACCGCATATAATCGGGGGGAAATCAGTGATTCTGAATACTACACAATTTTAGAGCAGTTCATTGATGCTGCTGAAGCCTATAATTACTATTGTTAAAACAGGAGGTATATTTTTATGAGCATGAATGTTGATATCAGACATATAAAAGTCTGCGCACTTTGTACATACTGGAACGATATATGCCAGACACATATAAAACCGTCAAATATTCCGTATCACTATGTATATGAACCATTTGCAAGAGAAATGTGTCTTCATCGCAGACATGAAACATATGCAAACCAACCAGGATGTTCAAATTATGAATGCAAATTCAGAAAATAAGAGGTAAACATATGGGGTTTATAGATGGATTGAAAAATTTCGGTAATAATCTTGTAGAATACACTAATAATTTAAATTCATGTAAAATATATTTTTCATCATATGATACTAATGAATTAATTGATATGTTAAAAATTGGTGTATTCAAGCAACAGAATAATAATTATAATAACTCTGATTGTCGTATTGCTGTAAGAATGGTATTAGCAGACAGAGGATACACCTCATCTCAGCTGAATTCAATTGACAAAACAAGACGATAAAATAAATGAGAGGAATGAAAAATGAATATTTATGAAAAACAACAGTGTGAAACAATAATAAACAACGCCAAGGTAAAGGCAGGAATCAAAGGTTCAAAAATTTCTTTATCCAATATTATGAGAAATATGGTAATTGAAATCGGATATGTATTCGGGTATGATGTTAGCCAGAATATGCCTTCAGATCTTAAAACTGAAATATTGGCATTTACAGTTGGTTCTTCAGCCAATCGTTTACTTACAGGCTGGATTCCGATAGTGGGTAAAGCTGTTAATAACAGCAGCGCCGCTCTTTGCACAGAAGAAGTCGGATGGAAAGCTGCTAATTTTTTTGATTCATTATAATATAATAAAAAACTGTATACATAGCACTTTTTTCAATACTTTAATTCCATATATTCTTTGCCTACCTTCAAGAAGTAAATCAAATGATATCTCTCTTTTTTAAATATATCTAATTTAAATAAATATCTGTTATAAAAAACTTGAAAACTATTGATTTTTTCTAACAGATATGCTATAATAAAACAAAATAACAAACAGCTGTCGGCAGCGAATTTGCAAATGCATCTGCAATGCATTACTGCGGCGAGTCGCCGTGGGGATTTTTAGGAATAAGTCCATAATCAAAAGTTTCTCCACCGAATTTAAATTAACTTCGTTAATACTTATTCGGTTGCGAAACATTTGAATGCTTTTGTGCCGGCAGCTGTTATTTATTTCCGGAGGTGGATTAAGTTGACTGATAGTGACGTTTTAAAAATTGCCAGTGAAATCGAAATATCTGTAAATAAACTGTACATGCTCAGTAATAACAATAGTCCTCGCCATAAAAGTCGTAAAAAGAAACATAGAAACTATCACACGGTCATTATACATCGTGGCAGAGGGCACAGAAATCGTATTCTAAGCGTTCCGAATACTCTTCTGAAGCTTGTACAGCGAAAAATTCTCGATTGTTTTCTCTATCAGCTTGAAACTTCGGAGTACTCGACTGCTTACTGCAAAGGAAAGTCACTTCTTGACAATGCCTCCCCACATATCAGAAAAGAATGCGTCTTAAAGCTCGATATATCACACTTCTTTGATAGCATTACTGATGACAGCGTGTATCTCGTATTCAAACAATTCGGACTTTCAGTTCCGGCAACATCACTTCTGACGCATCTATGTACATATAAGGGAAAGCTCCCACAGGGTGCTCCGACCTCGCCTTATATAGCTAATCTTGTAATGAAGAATTTCGATAAAAAGCTCGGTAAATGGTGTAAAGAACGCAATATCACATATACCCGCTACTGCGATGATATGACGTTTTCAGGTGACAAAACCAGCGTCAGAAAGAACAAAATTATTGTTAAGGTTAAAGCTATGCTTGGAAGCATGGATATGAAACTCAATGACAAAAAGACCATATTTATCAGTTCATCGCAGCAGCAGAGGGTTACAGGTATCGTTGTCAATGAAAAAGCGGCGATCCCCCGTGAAATGCGCCGTTCCATAAGACAAGAAGTATATTACTGCACGAAATTCGGAATTTCAGACAGCTTACAGCAACAGAGACTTGATATTTCTCCTGACAAGTATCTTCACTCTCTTCTCGGACGAATCTCCTTTGCACTGCAAATTGATCCTTATAACAGCGAAATCCAGAAGTATTTTGATACAGTAAAACAGCTTATGAACGCTTAAATGCCCGATCAATTATGAAATGCTCCCCTTTTGTTAGACTTCAAATTAGTATATTTCTATTATACCGCATTGTCTAACAAAATGGGAGCATTTCATTCATAAGTTCACCAACTTCCGTTTCTTTTCACTTATTATACCATACATATACTCCTGATTCGAGTTTTTTACTAATTTTCTCCTGACTTTATCCTGATTTTGTATTGAATTTTATGGAAATATATAGTATAATGAAGAAAAAACAGACAAGGAGGAACTCACATGAAATCCAAAATCATATCAACTGTCCTAGCGGCGGCAATGATGATGACAGCAGTTACATTTCCTGCACCGATACAAATGGATGCAGTAGCCGATTCGCTCATTGTCAGAAAATTCGATCTTGGCGGTCTTGGAACGGCGGACGGATATATCGGGGTATCCGAATCGGATGCATACGACAAGTCCAAAGGATACGGATTTTCAAATACTGATGCTGTTGAAAATGTCACAGCAAGCGGAGAAGGTGCGTTAGCGGATGCTGTACGCTTCAAATCCGATGTACCGAATCATATCTTCAATGTCGATCTGCCAGAAGGTGTGTATAAAATCACGGTGACTACGGGTGATGTGCAGTCCACCATCATCAGTGCTGAGGGCGTGTCACAGCTGTTCTTTCTCACAGGCAGCAATGCAACGGATACTTTCACTATACCTGTTACTGACGGTCAGCTGAATATATATGCAGGTTCCGGTGTGGGAACAGAATTTTCCCTTAGCACTATTGAAATTGAACAGACATCCACGGGAACAACGACAAAACCGACCATCTGGATTGGCGGCGATTCAACTGCGGCAAGTCGCTACAATGTGTCGGAGGATGCAGTTCATGGCTGGGGACAATTTCTTCCCAATTATGTGGATAGGAGTAAGTACGATGTGCGAAACATCTCCGCAAGCGGCATCACCTCCTCCGATCTGAACAAGGCACTGTTCGGCACAATCGAGCATTATGGCAAAAGCGGTGATATTCTGCTTCTTGCAGTGGGAATCAACGATTATACGAAAGCGTATAGTGCAAATCCCACTTCGCCCGATCCGAGCAGCTATATTGAAAACATGACGGATATGGTGCAGCGTGCAAAAGCTAAGGGTATGACAGTATATCTTGTCAAGCAGCATGGGCAGATTAACGATACTGCAAAATACCCGCTTCCAAAGAGCAGATGGTTCAGCGATGCAATTGGTGATATTGCAGAAAACGAACAGACTGCTGTGCTTGATCTGTTTCGTCCATGGCTGGAGCTTTCTCTGGAAAACCGGTATTTTGAAATGGAAGAATACTATACCGAAGATTCCCTGCATCTGAATGCAGATGGGGCTAACAAAATGGCTGAGATGGTCAGTGAATTACTCTTTCTGCCGAATGAACAGGGAAATATCACAGATGATCCCTACAAGGATTTTGACACTGCATCAACAATTTATTATCAGACAGAGATATCCGGTGAGCCTGTTTCAAATCCGCACAAGGGCTTCGTGATGACAGCCTATACTCCGGATATGATTCATTCCTCCAACGGCTTTGCATATGGAATTGGCGGTTCAGCAAATAATCATGCATGGGATGTTGTCACAATCGTAAGCGGTTCGCCCAAATGGTGCGATCTCAATCCTGCCGAGGGCGTTTACAATTGGGATGAAATTGACGGGATGCTTGAAGCGTGTGAGCAGCACGGGCTTACATACGGCATTCGCACTATGCCGTATTCGTCGTATTTGTCCGAGGATTATGTTCCGCAGTGGATTTACGATAAGGGGGCAGAAAAGAACAAAGCACCGCTTCGGGATGATCCCTCTGTTGAAACAGAATTTCCAAAGTGGGATGATCCGGTCTATTTGCAGGCACATAAGGACTTTACCAAGGCGTTGGCTGAAAAATATGACGGTGATCCGAGAGTCGAATTTATAGACATCAGACCTTTCGGCGATTATGGAGAATGGCATAACTCCTTTGCG
>JAFXEJ010000140.1 GCA_017513795.1 Ruminococcus sp. | reverse complement strand
TTATTCCTCCATGGCATATTTAAAACCTCCTTTTGAAGTTTTCCCTATGCCTTTTATTTTACCATAAAACTGTATACTATGTCATTGCACTTTCTGTATACTATCTTACTACATTATACACTGTGTTCGCCCGCAAACAACAATGTTTATCGACAATCTCACTCCCTGTCAAATGACAGGGAGAATTTTTTCAGTCAAGATAATCGCCAACAGGGCTTGTGTTATACTGTTTGATAACTTTTACGATAACAGAGCCGTCTTCCTGAACGTTTTCTTCAACAATTTTGTGTTTTGTTCCGGCTTTTATCAGAGATTTCTTGTAGTTTTCAAGCTCGGACTGAACCTGACGCCTGTTAAATTCAGTTGATAAGCCGTCTTTAAGCATGAAATGAATTGTCTGACAGATACATGCTGATTTGATACGTTTCATCTGCTCACCTCCCTCAAGCGGTTACGGATTTGCAAAATCATAACGCTGAAAATAAAAATATGCAGCTTTACGATTGGACTTATGCCAGAAAAGCTGCACATCATATTATTATTTTAATATATTTTAATAATTTTGTCAAAGGCGATTTTGACCAAAAATATAGGCCATTATATTTGTGCTCATTTCATAAGCTCATCCGTAAGCCTGATGATTTCCGGAGCGATTTTCTTACGTTCTTTTTTTGTGATGTGGCTGTAAAGCGGATATGCGGAGGATACGACCGCAATACCGATTATTCCGATGATGATTCCGGGAAGAAACATATCCGTCCACACCATGCAGAGGGACATTCCGGTTCCGAGGATAAGAGTACCGATAATTCCGGCGATAAGGGAAATAACAGTACCTTTTCTTGTAACTCCGGCATCAAGCCGGCGGAGTTGTTCCATTTTGTCAGGTGTCTGAGGAGCATATTTTTCACGGATCTTTTTTATTTCCTCCTGTTGTTTTGCAGAGTAGGTATAGCTGAAAGTCTCGTTATTCTTCATAATCTTCATTCTCCAGAATATATTTTATTTCTCGTGAATTCTTCACAATGCTGTAGACGGACATAGTTACAATTACAATGCTTGCACCGGCTCCGGTGAGAGCAATCATAAGACGCTGATTTTCGGGAGACATATCCTTGCCGAACTGCGAGAACATCGCTGTTTCAAGAGAAAGCATCGAAATAAGTGCCGCCGCCATGCTGATAATTTTCGCCATTGACATCACAGGACTTCCGAGTTTTCTGTACCTGACAAGATTTACTATTGCAATTGTTGTTATATAGAATGTGTACGCTGCCATAACGTAGATAAGTATGCCGTTGTATTCATAGCCCTTGCCCTGATACAGTATCATCAGTACTGCTCCTGAAAGGGCAAGATTTATAGTCAGCAGAATATATCCGCATGCTCTTGAGCGGCGAAGCTCCTTGAAACGGTTGTTGCCGATACCAGTGCGGTTCACAAATCTGAGCAGAAGAAATCTCATTACAGCAAGTATCGTATAGTAAAAAGCAAGCACGAAAAACCAGGCAGTATGATAGAGGAATCCTGAAACTGCATTAAGTGCGACATACATGAGATTTATTCCAAGCGAACCGTAAAGCGAAATGTGTGTGCGGAATTTCATATCTGTCATTATGCGCTCACCGACAGGATGAGAGTAAACTTTTTCCTTTGCAGTGCGGTAGTGTCCCGGCAGAAATTCAATGCATCTCATCACAATAGCAGTCAGCGTGTAGAAGGACAGTACATAAGATACACATGAAACAGGATGAGTATCCATGTTATTTACAAATATCAGCACAAGAGCTGCAGTACATACAGGAACAAGCAGAATTATCAGCCATACAGGCGGATACAGGAGATTAATCAGCTTTTTCCAGTCCAATATTTTCACCCCTTCTGAGTCTGACAGTAAATGTACTGCCTTTACCGACTTCGCTTTCAACGGCAATCTCGCCCTGCATAATATCAACAACACGCTTTACAAGAGCAAGTCCGAGACCGTTTCCCTGAGTAGCGTGTGAAGTATCTCCCTGATAGAATTTTTCAAAAATATACTTGCCTGTCTCGCTGGAAATTCCGCAGCCTGTGTCGGAAATTCTGACTGTTGCGTATTCGCTGTCAGCTGAAAGGAATACAGAAACCTTTCCATCGTTTTCGGTGAATTTAAATGCATTTGAAAGCAGATTGTTCCATACAAGGGAAAGCAGCTCTGAGTCGGAGCTGATATAGATTCCGTCCTCGATGTCAGCGGAAATCTCAATATTTTTCTGTTCCCATATTTCCTCGAACTGCAAAAGTGACTGACAAAGCTGTTCACTCAGGTCGTAGTGGTGCGAAACAGGAAATATCTGCTGATTTTCAAGCTTGTTGAGTTTGAGTATATTTGTGATAAGGCTTGCAAGACGGCGGGAATTATCTGTGATTCCCTTTGCGTATTCAATGCGCTTTTCGTCGGATAAAACAGGTGACTGAAGCATTGTTCCATAATTCTGCATTACTGCAAGCGGAGTTTTCAGTTCATGGGAAACATTAGCAATGAAATCAGTGCGGAGCGTTTCAACACTGCTGAGTTCCTCAGCCATTTTGTTGAAACAGCTGATTATCGAGTTAAAGCTTTCGTATGGATAGCTTTCGCTGAGAGGTTCAATTCGAACAGAAAAATTTCCGTCAGTAATTTTTTCTCCGGCAGAAATAATTCTCTTTGTTGGGCGGTCTATCATGAGTTTTCTGCGTACTGCGTCAATAATCGTGAAAATAAGGCTTATCAGAATCACATTTCCGAATGTAAGCTTTGCCGCTGCCGAGATATTTTTTTCAGTGAATGTAATATCAAGGCTTTCGGAAAGAGTTGTTATAAATAGCATAGTACAGCAGGTTACAACAAATGCTGCAAGAAAAAAGAATACAAACCAGTTGTTGATACAGTGAAGTATTTTTTTGTAATTCACTTTATCACCGCCTTGTAGCCAAGTCCGTGAACGGTAACAATTTCGAAATCTGTACATTCCGACAGCTTGCTGCGGAGTTTTGTCATATACACATCGACAGTGCGTGGACCGGAAGCTGTGTCTGCATCCCAGAATTCATCCATAAGCTGTGTACGGGTGAAGGTCTTTTTAGGGTAGGAGAGAAGCTTGTAGAGAATGGAAAATTCTCTGTTTGTCATGGGTATCTCCTCGCCGCTGAGATAAGCTGTATGTTCGTCAGCGTCCATGATGAAGCTTCCTATTTCAAGCTTGCGGCTGGAGGCGATTTTTGCACGTCTGAGAAGCGCTCCTATACGCAGAAAAAGCTCGTCAAGGTCTATGGGCTTCACCATATAATCGTCAATACCGACACGATAGCCTCTCTGTTTTGACGCAAAATCATCACGGGCGGTCATGAAAAGAATCGGTATCTCGTTATTCAGCGAGCGTACTGTTTTAGCGAACTCAAAGCCGTCTGTTTCGGGCATCATGATATCGGAAACAATGAGATCAAATACTGTTTCATACATGGCGTCATAGGCTTCATTTGCTGAAAGACAGCCTGTTGCTTCGTATCCGCTGCCGTTCAGAAAGGTACATACCGTGCGGTTAAGTTCACGGTCATCCTCTACAACTAATATCTTGAACATCATTTTACCTCCGGAATTTTTATTGTGTTGTCTTTATTGTATCACATAAATGTTAAAGTTTTGTTTCTGTTTTGCCAAAAAATTATTTAAAGCAACACCGTACAAAGCATTACTGATGGCTTTCCACGAAATCTGCTTACATATTTTTGTCATCTTAATACTAATCACGATAAATCCTTTACAATATCTTTGACAGCAAAATTCCAGCAGAAAAAGGTCTGCTGGAATTAAAATGATCAGTATTGCATTAAGTATTTGTCCGATCGGATTCAGTTCATATAATCGCTGCAATGGAAATCTATGATCCATGCAAGCAGATCATCAAAATAACCGAATATCTCTACTTCACCGGTTTCATGATCGTATTCACCTGTTTCTCCGTTTGTCTTGTTGAGAACGAACATAGTGCCGTCGCCTATAAAATCACCGATGGGGATATAGATCTTTGCATTTTCATCATCATATCCATCAAGAGTGAACTTGCCGATCTCAGAAGTACTGTATATAGAAGTTGAATTTTCAAAAAGCGTCGCACCATTTGAGAACATCAGGAATTCACGCAACTGGATAGGGATATTGATACCGTTCCTTTCCTCGCATTGTCTGATGTCCTGTTCTGATGCAGAATCGTGAAAGGTTGTCTGGTCAATACCAAGTGTTGGAGAGATTTCTTCACAGCAATCAATCAGTTCGGATAACGTTTCGCTTATTGACTGATCAGTTATTCTTTCGCGCATATATGAAAAGCTGTCTCCATAGCGTTTGCAAAGTTCTTTTTGCTTTTCACAAAGTTCGTTGATAAAATTATAGTTGGAAATTGATTTTTCAAGATCTTTTATAAATGTATCTGAAGCTTTGCGATTTCTGTACAATAAAATTGCTTGTGCCAAGGATTCCTGATACTTTTCAAGTATGGGATATTGCTCTTTGTATTTCCTTTCAGGATAAAAGAGACAGTCGTCGCTGCGTGAACATACAAAGACAGCCGTTGTATTTTCGTTATAAAAAACAGATGCAAATCTGAAGGTAGCCCATGTACGCTCACTGCCCGAATCGACATCGTCGCTTGCAGCAGTTATAAAGAAATCAGGTGTTCTGATACCGTAAATGCAGTTCAGTTCACGGATCATTCCTTTGATTCTTCCCGGATTTCCATTGGAAAGCGATGAAAATTCATTAAGTATGCTGTCAGTATCTCTGTCGTCTGCAAGCGAAAATTCCATATTCAGTGATTCGTCCGGAGCTGTTTCCTCCAGAATAAAACTTTTGAGAGTACGGCATAATCTGATTACTTCACCAATATTATACTCATATTTATCAGGATATTTTTTCATTAAATAATCGTATGTCATTTCAACAAGAGGCTGTACTTTGAGAATTATTTTGCCCCTGTTATTGTAATGATTCAGGTAATTTTTCAGCCATACGTCGTGTCTCAGCTGAATCTGGTATTCATTGCTGTATATATCAGTGGCACGTGGCGACCTTTCGTTGGAAAACTTTGCAAGGGCGGTGAGCTTGTCGATGAACTCCTTGTCATAATAATCCATTCCCCAGTACGATATAACGTCGTATACCTGATATGTTACAGTGATATTATCGACTTCGCTGTTCAGTATGCTGTCAAACTTTTTCAGTGCAAATTCCTTTGTAAAAGCGTAACGTGTTTTATGATCCGTAATTGAGGTAAAGGCTTCATACATTTCTTCTGGATAGTTACCAGTCATAGTTTTGAAGCTTCCCTCACAAGCCATAAAGAACTGTTTTGCGGATTCGGTATCGGTGACAGCGAAATTCTCAGGCAGCTTCGGGAAAATCTCCTTTAGTTGGGCGGAAGTGTTTTCAGGTTTGATTTTTACGGGCGTTTCGGGTGATATAACAGGATTTTTATCTGCTGTTTTTCTGGAACCAAACAATTTATCAAATATTTTCATGTGAGATCTCCTATGCCAAAGTATATAATAATTATACCCAAAAATAGTCTAAAAGTCAATTTGATACCGTACAAAGTTACGGAAATTAATTTTAAAAAAAATTGTATAATTTTTCGCACGAACACATAGGTTCGCTCCTGTGATTAAATATTAAAATGTTTTCCGTGACCAATTTTTCGCAATATCTTGACTAATTTGCGCAGATGTGATATAATAAAAGCTGTTTTATGAAGTTTATGGACTTCTGAAATACAATACAGAGAAAAAATAAAAATAAAAAAGGCATATGTGACAGGTGAAACCTGATTTTATGCAAAAGAGAGGACAAAAATGAATCTTTCAACTATCAAACCATTTATTTTACAGTCCGAAGCTGTTCGTGGAAACGGTGAAAATGCCGCATTCGCACACAGTTTTGAAAGCGGACTTGTAGTAACAGGCGTTTTTGATGGCTGCGGAGATATCGGAAACAGAAGATATTCCGGAGCTAATGACAGAACGGGAGCCTATATCGGCTCAAGAATCGCTGCATTTGCGGCATCAGAATATTTTGAACAGAATTTTTCGAAGAAAGGCAGCTCCTATATCAGAAGAACATCTGCTGAACAGCTTGAATATGTCCGTCAGCTTAAAGAGCATATTTCCGGAAAGCTTGACGAAGTGAAGAAAAGACTCAGCCGTCCGGATGAAGAAGCGTGCACGGAACTTCCGACAGGCGTAAGCATAACAGCTTCAATGAGTGCCGGAAATTTCACTCTTTGCAATTATATCTGGGCTGGCAATACAAGAGGATATATGCTTGACGATCAGGGTCTTTGTCAGCTGACGACTGATGATACTGATATCAATTCTGATGATGCGTTTGCTCATCTGAGAAAAAGAGGAAAAATCACAAATTATGCCGGCGGTACCGGTGATTACAGGCTTCACAGCGGATTCACGGTATTTTCACGTCCAGTAATAATGATAAATGCGTCAGAGGAATGCTTTGCGCATTTCAGAACACCGATGGAATTTGAAAATGTTATACTCCAGACAATGACAGAGGCTTCTTCGCCTTCACGCTGGATGGCTCGTCTTGGAGAAATATTGAAGAAAATCACCGGAAGCGACTGCACGATTGCTTTTGCGTGTTATGGCTTTGAAGATTTTGAAGATATGAAGAAATACTACACTATGCGGCAGATAAGAATCCGCAAGGATAGTATAGATCTTCACAGAGGCGCTGATGAAAAAATACTGAAACAGCTGTGGGAACAGTACAGATCATCATATTACCGCAGTAAACTCAAAACTAAATACTGAGGTAAAAGATAACATACTTGCTTAACATGGCTGATATGCCGATCAGAAAATCGGTAAATATTTTTTCAAAGGATGTGCTGAAATGTTTTGTATAAAATGCGGTAAAAAGTTTGAAAAGCCGGGAATCTGCCGATTCTGCGGCGAAGATAATACAGTTGTCAGTGAGAATACATATTCAGGGTCGCCGGAGATATATTTTCTTCTGCGTGATGAAGCAGAGGTGCTTTCTGAGATACTGAATGCTGATAACGATAAAAATGATACAATAGAAAAGGTGAGTGAAATCGCTCACGCAGCTGAACCGGAGATATCTCATAATAATGTTGATGTGCAGATACATGAGGAGCCGGCACAGGAAACTGAACCTGAAACCGAAGAACCGGCAGCTGAAGAACCGGTAATTGGTGAATCGGGAATAATCGAACTTGATATAGAAGATCCGGTAATAGATGATCCGATTGAGTTTTCTGAACCTGTTCTTCCGGAAAAAGAGGAAATTCCGTATTACGGCGATGAAGAACCGGAAATGTATGAACAGGGTATATCACCTTACGACAAATTCCAGAAGTACAAACGCTGGACGGTAATAGCTCTTGTTGCTGTTCTGATCGTTATTCTTTTGATACTTCTTATTACAAGCTGCGGCGGTGACAGCAAGGATAAAAAGAAGAAATCCGGCTCTGGTAAGGGCGATTCCTCCGCAGTAACTACCGAGGTTACGGAAACAACTTCTGTTACTTCAACAATTACAACCACAACTGTGACAACTACAACAACAGCTCCTCCGGAAGCAGATGACGGTTCTGTCAAGGCGGCTGTTGTGAAGAATAATGCGGTAAATGCAACCGTTGCCGCAGATATAGCTTCACTTCTTGAAAAGGAAGGCTATAAATGTACAGATGTCGATCTTTCTGTTGATGACATAAGCAGCTATGACATGGTAATTCTTCCCATGCCGGAGAGTGATCTCAATGACGTACAGATCGGAAACCTTAATAAATTCCTCAAAATGGAGAACAAGAATCTTCTGTACATACCTTCAATGTCAGGAAAAGAAACAGCAAATATAAACGGATTCCTTGCTGAATGGGATATCGGTGCTGATAATGAGGGTGATGTATTCTTCAACAGCACTCCGGGATCTTATAAAAATGAAAGTCTTGAGGGCGACGGCTACAGAATCATGGTATCAGTTGCAGATAACGGAGCTGTCGGCGGTGCGGATTATTCATCTGCGGATATATGTGCTCCCGATACAAAGGAAGTTTATGATCTCGGTCAGAAGGACAACATAAATGTAACAAAGGTGCTTGCAATTCCGGAAGATTCAGTGCTTATAATCAAGGAACTGACAGCTCTGGCGAAAGAAAACGGCAATGTATACAGCAGAGGAGCCGTTCTTATCGCTGAGGATGTCAATAATGATTCAAGCCATGTAATCGTTTTCGGAAGTGCTCCGATGTTCAGCAGTGCTTACACTAACAATGCTGAGTTTGCAAACAAGGATGTTATTCTTGGAATACTGAACACAGCTGTCGGCAAAGCTTCTGATTCTTCCTCAGAAGGAGCCGGAAATTAATCACGAGAGAATGTGTCTATAATGAAGAAAATTGCAACAATACAGGATATTTCCTGTTTCGGAAAATGCTCGCTTACAGTAGCGCTGCCTATTATTTCTGCAATGGGTGTGGAAACGGCAGTAATTCCTACGGCGGTACTTTCAACTCATACAGGAGGCTTTACCGGATATACATTCCGTGACCTGACTGAGGATATACCGAAAATAGCAGAGCACTGGAAAAAGATTGGTCTTGAATTTTCCGGAATATACACAGGATATCTCGGCTCAAAAGAGCAGATAAGCATGGTGTCGGATTTCTTTGACAGCTTCGGGACAGAGGATAATTTCATAGTTGTTGATCCGGCTATGGCGGATCACGGAAAGCTCTATGCCGGATTCGATGAGGAATTTGTTTCTGCAATGACTGGTCTTTGTGCAAAAGCTGATTATATCATCCCGAATATGACAGAAGCATCGCTTCTGCTGGGAATCCCGTATATTGAACGTCACGACAGGGAATACGCTGAAGATATTCTCGTCAGACTTGCTGGTCTTGGATGCCGTGTTCCTATTCTTACCGGAGTTGATTCCGGTGACGGAAGGGAAGGAGCAGCTGCCTATGATCCGGAAAGCGGTAAGTTTTATTATTCGTTCCGTGATCACATTGACTGCTGCTGTCATGGTACGGGAGATATCTTTGCAAGTGTTTTTACAGGAGCTGTTGTTCTTGGAAAATCATTACAGCATGCGCTGGATATTTCAGTGAATTACACTGCTGACTGTATCGAAAAGACATTTCCTGAAAGAGAGGAAATGTGGTATGGAAGCGCATTTGAGCTTTGTATCGACAAGCTTCTTGAATATATAAAATAATGAAATGCGGCATCCGGATTGGACGGATGCCGTTTTTTTACCCGTTTTTTCCATGTTTACCCTGTACAGATTCTGGCAATAATAGCAATATCATCATTTAGGAGATATTGCAATGGCATATAACAAGGTTATTATTGCGGGTATAAATACATCCGAACTGACGGTTTTAAAGGAAAGCGAGAAAATAGAGCTTCTCAAAGAAATAAAAGCTACCGGCAGCAAAGAAGCGAAGGATAAACTGATAAAAGGAAATCTTCGTCTTGTTCTCAGCGTTATACAGCGTTTTGCCGGCAGAGGAGAGGATATCGACGATCTTTTCCAGATAGGCGTAGTAGGACTTATCAAGGCTATCAATAATTTTGATCTCAGCAAGGAAGTGCGTTTTTCCACATACTGCGTTCCGATGATAAGCGGAGAACTCCGCCGTCATCTGCGTGATTACAGTCATGTAAAGGTAAGCAGATCGCTCCGTGATCTTGCATACAGGGCAATACAGGCAAGAGAAAAGCTGACGATATCGCTCCAGCGTGAGCCGACTATGGACGAAATTGCAGAGGAAACAGGCGAAAAGCGTGCAGATATCGTTATTGCTCTTGAAAGCATAAGCGATCCGGTTTCGCTTTATGAGCCGGTATATTCTGATTCTGAGGATACTGTCTATATCATGGATCAGATAGGTGACAGAAATGATGTCGAAAGCCGTATGGATGAAATTTCCATTCGTGATGCAATAAAAAATCTTGGTGAAAGGGAAAGAAATATCCTTTATCTGCGTTTTTTCAAGGGTAAAACTCAGGTTGAGGTCGCAGATGAAATAGGAATTTCACAGGCGCAGGTCTCACGACTTGAAAAGGGGGCAATTTCCAGAATAAAAGACAGTATCTGAAAGCGGAAGTTGTCCGGATTCATCATATAGTGCATTTGTGCAATATAACTAAAGCGAGTTCTTTTATCCCTCGTAATGAAGCCATACCAATCACAAAAAATGGTTGTTTTTTACAAAAATTGCGAACTATTGTATTTAATTATTGATTTTTAGCTGAAAAAGTGATATAATTACTCATATATGAAATAGCATGAATGGAGTGATTTTCACTTGAAGCCAACTGATACATCAGTAAAAAATGAAAATGCAAAAAAGGTAAGGGTAATAAAAGTCAGAGCAGTAAAACCCGCAGAAAATAAAGCGGATCCCTCTGTTAATGAGGAAATAAAACAGGAAACTCCCAAGGCTGAGGAAAAGAAAGTTCCCGAAAAGAAGCCGGAAACTCCAAAGGCTGAGGAGAAGAAAGTTCCCGAAAAGAAGCCGGAAACTCCAAAGGCTGAGGAGAAAAAAGCTCCCAAAAAGAAACCGGAAACTCCCAAGGCTGAGGAGAAGAAAGCTCCCGAAAAGAAGCCGGAAACTCCCAAGGCTGAGGAAAAGAAGGCTCCCGAAAAGAAGCCGGAAACTCCCAAGGCTGAGGAGAAGAAAGCTCCCGAAAAGAAGCCGGAAACTCCAAAGGCTGAGGA
>JAFXEJ010000139.1 GCA_017513795.1 Ruminococcus sp. | reverse complement strand
TGAGACTACCACTATTTCAACAACAAGTGAGACTACCACAACAGAAACCACAACAACTGAGACTACAACCGAGACGACTACCACTACACTTCCGCAGACAGGTTATTCTGAAATTTATAATTACATTATGCTTGCTGCAGCAGCAATGGTATTCTTCGGTATCTATGCAATAAAAAAGAGCAGAGAAGAAATTGACACTGATTGATTCCGACTCAATATAATTAAGATCCCCGAGTTTTTATAATTCGGGGATATTTTATACATTATAATGTAAATGCCAATATTAAAGTGATTTTCATTGACAGCTTGACTGCATAGTGCAATTTGTGTTATACTAAATATGAAAAAGTGTTATTGATTATTCAGATGGCATTATCTATACTGATGTTATAAGCCGGAGGATTCCGATATATGAAAATAAATAAAAAAAGGGTTCTATTTATAGTTGGATTGATTTCAGTGCTTCTTGGCGCTAGCGTTCTTGCAGTATTTGCATGGAGACGCATCAGTCGTGAGATAGAGAAAAGAAGGTTAATGAGAGAGTGTGTTGTTTTTGAAATTCCTGATCTTGATATAAAAGCTCCGGTAATGGACGGAACTGGTCACGATGTACTTTCCAAAGCAGCAGGGCACTTTCCGGACACTGGGGCAATAGGCAGCGGAAATTACTGTATTGCCGGCCACAGCAGCACGATATATGCAGAGATATTCAATGAAATGAAACATATTGAAACCGGAATGGAAATGTATCTTATTGATAATAATGATGAGCGTACAAAATATACATATATTGTCACTGAAAATTTTATCGTAGATCCGGATGAAACGTGGATTCTAAATGATTTTGGTGATGATCGCATAACGATTGTGACATGTACAGACGATGGAAAGCAGCGTCAGATCGTTGTTGGAATACTAAAGCCGGATTCGCAGAAATAAAAAGACGAATCAGCATGGACATATAAGAGAATGGATGGTTGATTAGTATGAAAAGAATACTGATTATTGAGGATGATACTGCATTGCAGTCGGGACTTTGCAGGGCATTGAAAAATGACGATTACGATACAGTAGGTGCAGAAAATCTGCGTATTGCAAAAGATATGCTTAGTTCACAAAGTTTTTCACTTGTACTTCTTGATGTTAATCTTCCTGACGGAAACGGGTTTGATTTTCTGCCATATATTAAAAAAGAACATGCTGTTCCTGTAATTATGCTTACAGCAAACGATCTTGAATCAGATATTGTTGCGGGACTTGAATCCGGAGCTGATGATTATATCACAAAGCCGTTCAGTCTTGCGGTATTGCGTGCAAGAGTCAATACACAGCTGAGAAAGGCAGTCACAAAAAATGATAGCAACAAGTTCATTTGTGACGGTTTCAGATTTGATTTTGATAATATGGAGTTTTTTGCTGATGACGTTCCTGTTGAACTAAGTAAAACAGAACAGAAACTCTTGCGGATTCTTACCAGTAATGCTGGAATAACCCTTTCAAGAGACAAGCTTGTAGACAGAATCTGGACTGACGGCTGTGAGTATGTTGATGAAAACGCTCTTTCTGTAACTATAAAGCGACTCCGAGATAAACTCGGGGCAAAAAATTACATAAAGACTGTTTACGGAATAGGTTATATGTGGGGAAGCAATCAATGAGGAATGCTGTGGTTTTCAGAGCGGAAATTAATATTCTGCTTGTTGTAGTTTTGATTACAGCTTTTGCGGCGATTTCTTACAGTATTTACTGCCGAATCAAAATGAGCAGGCAGATAAAAATGCTTGACATGATGCTTGATAAAGCGATAGACGGTACATTCTCTGAAAGCAGTTTTGATGAATCATCGTTTTCATATATCGAAAACAAGATGTGGAAATATCTTTCTTCATCTGAAATATCCGCACAAAGAACAGCCGAAGAAAAGGCGAAAATAAAAACTCTCATTGCCGATATTTCACATCAGACAAAAACACCAATTTCAAATATTCTGCTGTATTCCGAGCTTCTATCGGAATGCGAGCTTTCCGAGACAGAAAAGGATTATGCCGGAAGAATTCATTCTCAGTCAGAGAAACTTTCGTTTTTGATAACATCGCTTTTGAAGCTGTCACGTCTTGAAACAGGTATTATTTCTCTTTCACCAAAGGAAAATGACATTGAACCGATTCTTGCTGATATAGTTATGCAGGCACAGCCAAAAGCCGCTGAAAAAGGGATATCTTTTATTTTTGAGGGTACTGATGTCAAAGCTGTGTTTGACGGAAAATGGACAACTGAAGCTATCTGGAATATAGTTGACAATGCTATCAAATACACCGATGAGGGCAGTATCAAAATTTCAGTTATAGAATACGAAATGTTTGTATGTATTGAAATTTCTGATACAGGATGCGGCATTTCTGAATCAGAGCAGGCACAGATTTTTTCACGTTTTTATCGCTCGGAAGATACAGCTCAGAAGGAAGGTCTGGGTATCGGATTATACCTTGCAAGACAGATTATTTCAGCACAGAAAGGCTATATAAAAGTAACATCAAAAAAGAATGAAGGAAGTAAATTTTCTGTATTTCTTTCAAAACTGTAAGAATTTGTTTTGTACTGGAAATAATGTGGAAAGATTTATATGAGATAATCCGTATTGTAGAGAAATTTTACAATACGGATTTTTTAAAGGAGAGAAAAGTAAATGGTTATTCTGTCAACAAATAATCTCAGAAAAACTTACGGAAAGGGCGAAAGCGAGGTGAAAGCACTTGACGGCGTAAACCTTGAGGTTGAAGAAGGCGAGTTCGTTTCAATCGTAGGAACATCGGGCAGCGGTAAATCCACACTTCTGCATATGCTTGGAGGTCTTGACAGACCTGACAGCGGCGACGTATATGTAAATGATGTTGATATATTCAAGCTCAGTGATGAAAAACTTACGATTTTCAGAAGAAGGAAAATTGGTTTTGTTTTTCAGAATTACAATCTTGTGCCTTCGCTTAATGTATATGAAAACATTGTACTTCCTATTCAGCTTGACGGTAAAGAGCCGGATAAGAAATATATAGATTCAATTATACAGACACTCGGACTTTCAGAGAAGCTTGATAATCTGCCGAATAATCTTTCCGGCGGTCAGCAGCAGAGAGTAGCTATTGCAAGAGCTCTTGCATCAAAACCGGCGATTATCCTTGCAGATGAACCTACAGGCAATCTTGACAGCAAGACATCTCAGGATGTTATGGGACTGCTTAAAATTACAGGCGAACGCTTTTCGCAGACTATTGTTATGATAACTCATAACGAAGAAATTGCGCAAATGGCTGACAGAATCATCCGTATTGAAGACGGTAAAATTGTAAACCGTAAATAAGGGGTGAGTGCTGTGAAGATCAATAACAAAAAATGTATCAGCCGTGTCAGCATTAAAAATCTTCGTACTGCAAAGACAAGATGTATTGTTTCAATTATCGCAATTGCTCTGACAACTATACTTTTTACATCTCTTTTCACTATTCTTATGACTATGGTGAAAGGAATTGAGGAATCAAACTTTCGTTATGCAGGTTCAAGTGCACATGGTGTCTTTAAGAAACTCACCGAGGAACAGTATGATATTCTGCGTAAAGATAAGGGAATAGAAGAATACGGACTAAGAAGAATCTTAGGTATAACAGCAGGGGAATCTTTTGAAAAATCACATGCAGAAATAAGCTATATGGACAAGAATGCTGCAAAATGGAGTTTCTGTACACCTGAAAAAGGAAATCTACCAAAAGAAAATACAAATCAGGCAGTTTTTGATACAAAGGTTTTTGAGTGCCTAGGAATTAAACCCGAAGTTGGCAAAAAAATCACCCTTGACATTGATGTAAGCGGTACAATTGTTTCTGAGGAATTCGTTGTCAGCGGTTACTGGAAATTCGACGAATCAGCTCCTGTAAGCAATGTATTGATTCCTGAAAGCAGACTTGAAGAAATTCTGTCAGAACATAGTGTCACAATAACCGATAATTATACCAGCAGATACAATCTTGTTGTCATGCTTGAAAGCGACTATAATATTGAGAATCAGTTTCTTGATATATTGGAGCGAAATGGCTTTATAAACGGTAGTCAGGGAGATAATAATGTTTCAATCGGTGTGAACTGGGGATATATGAATGATACTTTTACACAAAATCTTGATATTACAAGCGTTGTAACTATAGCTGCTCTGCTTATTTTTATAATATTTACAGGCTATCTTATAATCTACAATATTTTCAGAATTTCAGTTGCTAATGACATCAGACATTATGGAATGCTGAAAACTATAGGCACTACGCAGAAGCAGATAAAGAAAATGGTTATGATTCAGGCATTGATTCTCTCGGCTGTCGGAGTCCCTGTTGGTCTGCTTATAGGCTGGATAATTGGCGGAATACTTTGTCCGGTAACAATTTCAACACTTGAAATATATAATCCGACTGTTTCTATAAGTCCCCTTATATTCATACTTTCAGCTTTATTTTCTCTGATAACAGTAATACTTTCCTGTTTCAAGCCAGCAAAAACTGCTGCAAGAGTATCGCCTGTTGAAGCAATAAGATACACAGAACAAGCATCAGGTTTTGGCAAGAGAACCGGTAAAAAAGGTGTATCACTTTTCGGAATGGCAAAGGCAAGATTTTCAGGCAATAAGGGTAAATCTTTTCTTGTTACTTCCTCACTTGCATTGTCAATCATGATTTTTACGATTACGTTTATTTTTGCGGGCAGTTTTAACATGGAAAAGTTCCTTTCAGAAATAAATACTGATTTTGTTGTTGCACAGAATGATTACTTCAACTATGATTGGAATGGAGAAAATGCGATTTCACTCGAGGAACACGGCTTTATTGCAGAACTTGATGGTGTTACAGACAGTTTTGTGACATATGGTATTCCGTCAGAGTATTCAACGGAAACATTTTTCGATAAAAAGAAAAAACGTGAATTACTTAAAGAAGACGGCTATGATAAAGCAGAGATAGATGATATTATCAGCAATGATGCGGAGTCTGATGGGACTTATGCTAATCATATTCAAATACTTGGTGTAGAAGAATATGCACTTTCAAAGATAGACGTACTTGAAGGAGACATAAGCAAAATTATGGAGGAAGGGTACATTGCTATAAACATGAACGATGAATTCAGACTTGGTGATAAAATTAAAATACGTTATACCGAAAAACTCGAATATATAAATACAATAACTGGTGAAATTTATGAATTCAACCAGTTTGAAGACATTCCTGTAAATGAAATACAAAATCTCGATTACATTAATAAAGCAAACGAAGCAGAATATGAAATAGCGGCTGTTGTAGATTATGATTTGTCACTTGGCTATGGATACACGACAGGAGCCGGATTATTCATTACAAGTGCTGATGATCTTATTTCAAAATCGGATTATTCCGCACCGCTGTATATCGCATTTGATACAACAGAGGAAGCCGAACCGGAAATAGAAAAGTTTATTTCAGATTATACAAAGAAAACAAATCTTAATTATAGAAGCAGAGCTACAGAAGCTGCTGCATTTGAATCATTCAGACGAATGTTTATTGCATTGGGTACAGTATTAGGTGTTATTGTCGGACTTATCGGTATACTTAATTTTGTTAATACAATGATTATGAGTATACATACCCGTCAGAAAGAAATTGCGGCTTTGCAAGCTATAGGTATGACTGGGAAACAGCTTCGAAAAATGCTTATATATGAAGGACTTATCTATGTAAGCGGTGCGGGGGCTGTATCGCTGCTGCTGAATCTTATATCGTTCCCCTTAGGAAAATTTGTAGAGAAGGTTTTCTGGTTCTGTGAGTTTAAGTATTCATTTATACCTCTTGCTGTTACAATACCTGTCCTTGTTGCGGCAGGAATACTTATTCCGATAGTTACATACAGGATATATGTGAAAAAGTCTATTGTTGAAAGATTAAGAACGAACGAATAATAAAAATCCGCCTGAGTATATTCTCGGGCGGTATTGTTTTATAGAAACTCAGAAATAATAAAAAAATATTGAAAATAGTATTAATTTATATTAGAATAATATTAATTAAAGATAATTTATAATTATATTTTTTCATTAAAATGAGCTGACACAGTGCCGGATATAATGATTATAGACGATGATATACATATCAATAAAATGCTTTGTGAAGTTTTACAGAATGAGGGATATAATGCATTTCGGTAAAAAAATCTGTCTGTAATTTTTTACAGACAGATTTTTTTGTATTATCAGAATCTTAAAGATTTTTTAAGAGTTTTCCGGCAGATTTTCAATAAGATGCAGAATATATCTCTGAATAGAAAGTGCATCTTTGTTTGTAAGACCGTCACCATTATTAGTAACATCTGCGTTTGCCGCACCTTGCTCTGTCATAGCATTTTTATCAGTACCGCCTACTGCATAAGCATCAGGATTTCCGATAGACTGCATTACAAGAACTGCATCATTAAGAAGAACCTGTCCATCGCAGTTTGCATCTCCCATAAGAATTTCATTTTCATTAAGATAATTGATTTTCAGCCAGTTTACATTGAAAAGATATCCGTTTCCACCTCTGAATACAAGATATAAGTTATTTATACCGGATGTCGGCTCTATACTGCACTTCTGAGTTGCCCATGTCTGCCAGCCTCCGGTAGCATCAACATCCATCGTACCTATAAGTTTACCATCAGGCGCACCAAGACGAATTTCGATTTGTCCGCCGGCATTATTAGCACCTACACGGATATCAATTGAATTACACTCTTTTCCGAAATCTACATTCATGAATCCTATGTAATCACCATTTTCAATGTATGCTACATCTTTTCCGCCTTCGCTGCAATTTTCAGAGTCTATTCCGGATTGTACAGTATAATTTTCAGCTTCAATTACTCCGTCATCAGGTTTTATTGTGCCGATTACATTTATTTTGCATGTTGCTGTAAACTGTTTATCACTGGCTTCAAGAGTTGTTGCGACAATATCCGCTGAACCTGTAGCATGAGCCGTTATAACGCCATTTCTGTCAACTGACGCAACAAGAGGATTTGATGAAGTCCATATAACGACTTTTGAACTTGCATTATCCGGCTTCACAACAGCAGTAAGTTCAGTAGTTTCCCCTTCGTTTAATGCAAGCATCTCGTGATTCAGACTCACACCAGTTACATTTACAAGAGGTCCGTTAAGAGTCCATTTAGCTCTGATAGTAGGATTCCACTCAGGCATTACAAATGTTGTGCGTGCGCTGTTTACATCATCAAGAGGAAGCTTGATATCGTGATATCCGGTTTCCCAACCAGCGAATGTATATCCTTCTCTTGTCTTGGCGTCAATTGTAACTATTTCGCCAGGTTCATGGTATTCAACGATAGAATGTCCCATAGAATCACCAACGTCATTTATAGTGAGGACGCTTGTAAGAACTCTTTTGATTTTCAATAAATGCAGATTTCTTGCACCGACAGCTTCTATTTTAGTATCTCCAGACGGCTGTAATTTAAGTGCAAGAAGCTGATCGAGGTCGTAACCTTCAAGGATTTTTATGCGTATTGTTTTGCTTCTCTCGCCATTCTCAAATGTAAGCGAAGGGCTATCAATGAAGCTGAAATCTTTATCAGGCTGTGCGTCTCCTGCAACAGGAACAACTTCAAAATTCATTGTTTCAGTCGCTGGTTTATTTAATTTTACTTCGATAGAAATAACTTCGCCTGGTTTTGCATTGGAATTAAGCTGAGTGAAACTTACATTGATATTTTCTGTAAGTCCAAGATTTTTGTTGCATCCTACATCTGTCTTAGGATACACAGCATAAGCTCCTCTGTTTACGCCGTTGTCACCGGAATTAATTGCCGGACTTCCGGATTTAAGACTGAAATCTCCTCCTGCCGGATCCACAAACATAGGATCTTCACCAGATTCAGTTTCTGAACCTATCTGTGCGTTGAATGCATCTACTGTAATTGCCGGCTGTTTTGGTGACATGTATCTTACGAAATCGTCTTTTCTTGTAGAATACCATTGATTATTTCTGTAAATCTGAGGACCGCCGCCCTTTAAGTCTATTCCGTGCCACGGATGGAAACCATTTACAGATGTTTCTTTTATAAGAATTCCTGAGGTGTCATTTTTATTGTACATACTGTTTTCGTCTTCGTATGAAATGTTATTTCTCACCTCGTCACGCCATGATCTGTCAAGACAAATTCCCTGTTTAAGATTGTATGCAACGTTATTTATCCATCTTGCATTCCATGTCGAACCTGTATCCCAGAAAGCTGTGAAAAGTCCTGATTCAATACGCTGTGCCGGAAAATCAGTAAAATATTCAGATTCTCCGATCATTCGTTTGTTTTCATCAAGAGGCTTATTGTAAACGATATTTTCATAAGCCCAGTTTCTTTCACAGCCTGATTCATTAAACATGAAATAAGCAGTATTATGTGCTACATTTCTCAGTGCAGTAAAATCTCTTACACAGATATCAAGCCATATCGTACCGCCATTGACTGAACCGCCTGAATAATTGAATGCAAATGCATTATACTGATTATTTTCAAAACGTCCGCCAAGAGTAGAAGATTCAGAGCCGGCATAATCGCCATTCTTACCGATTGCACCGATAAATGTATTTTCTGTGATTATGTTATGCTGCGAACTGCCGTCATAACAGAGCGTTTCTCCATATATACTCTGAAAATGATTGTTTCTTACAACATTAAGTTTTCCGCATACAGGCAAAGTTACATCACCACGAAACACACCGTTCATTGTCCAATGCCACGGACTGCTGTAAACACAGCCCAGATTTTCAAATCTGTTATTGATTACAACGTTTCCAGTACCGTTTATATTTATCGTATTGCGGGCATATTTGTAGTCCTTGAATACAAATCCTTCGATCCATATATAATCACGTTTAGACAAATTGAAAACATCAGTGAGTTCATTTTTTCTTCCCGCTATTGAATATTCGATACCAGCATTTGTGTAGTGCTTTGTCTGTTCTTCAGTCCAGCCTGTATCTCTGAGCCATTGTGCTTTGACATCAGGAGTTATCGTGGAACCATCAAATTTATCATTATGCTTGATTATTACTTTTCCGACATCTGCCTGACTCTCCGGTCTGAATACGATCATAGCGTCTTCGGTGCCGGATTCTTTAGGACGTATATTTTCTTCAATATACGTTCCCGCACGAACAAGTACTGTTGTACCAGCTATTGCATCATCAGCGGCTCTGGCTAT
>JAFXEJ010000138.1 GCA_017513795.1 Ruminococcus sp. | reverse complement strand
TTATTCCTCCATGGCATATTTAAAACCTCCTTTTGAAGTTTTCCCTATGCCTTTTATTTTACCATAAAACTGTATACTATGTCATTGCACTTTCTGTATACTATCTTACTACATTATACACTGTGTTCGCCCGCAAACAACGATGTTTATCGACAATCTCAACAGCATCCATACGGATGCTGTTTTTGTTTAATAATAAGATTTTAGAAAATTGTAGGGGACGACATCCCGACGTCCCACAATATATGAGAACGTGATTTGGGTGCAGCGTCACGCTGCTTCACTGAGCATTATAGATATGCGGTTCTGTATCATATCAGCCGCCTGTGAGGCAGTGTATTCTCCGGCAAAATAGATATCGGTTTCCTCGCTGATTATCGACGAAATCATGCTGTTGCTGACGGATGAGGTTACTGATTTTATGCTTCGTACAAATTCAAGATAACGTTCCTTGTCTGCCGGAGTCATCGGGGTTATGACGATTTCCTGACCGGTGTTCCAGTCGGTAAAGGTTTCGTTAATGTAGATTTTCTCGCCGGAGTTTTCAAGGAAATACGGCTTTTCGAGTGCGCTTTCTGCCACAATTTCAAGACCTTTTTCTGTTACAGGGATACCGTCGCTCATTGATGAGTAGTGTGAATCGTCAAGAAGGCTTGTGATAAATTCCCATGCGCCCTCCTTGTTCTGTGATTTTTCCATAATGGAGAAACGTCTGTTAAGCAGCATTTTCGAGCCTTTGCCGCTGTTTGTAGGAAATCCGGCAAAGCTGACTTCTTCATTGCCGAAAGTTCCCTGAACCTGTTTGTTTATGTCACGGAATGAACTGCAATACATAATCGACAAAAGTGCTGTGTCATTACGGCATGATCTCAGCTCAAAATCATACTCATCCACACTTGGAAACTGATCGGCGAATTCAAGAATGCCGATAAATTCGTCAGAGTCAAAATTACAGGTAAAGTTCAGGTGATCGACAAAGGAATTTCCGTCGTTTGTGAGGAAGGAAAGTACAGCTTTTTCGTTGTTTCCGGATTCAAAAAGATCCATTCCGTCAGGCATATTTCCGTAGGTGCTTCTGAAATCATCAAGTGACCAGTCAGAAGTTCCGACGTATTTTTTCTTTGCTCCGATAGTCTGAATCATAAAAGTCGGCTCAATGGAGTAAAATTTTCCGTCAGTTTCGCAGGCTTCGAGATAGTTGCTGAGGAAAGCGTCACGGGTAAAGGTGGTGTCGCTGTCCATGAATTCATACAGATCGGTGAATGCACCTATGCCCGTAAGGAGAGCTGTTTCGTTAGTATCGAGATAAACCATATCAGGATTTTTTCCAGATATTACGTCCATGTGAAGGTTATCAAAAGCCATTTCATGACCTTGTATGCTGTATTCCATTCCTTCCGAGTAATCTTCAAGCTTTATGCGGAAACGTGTACTGTTTGCGTTGAATTCAGATATTGCAGACGAAATGCTGTCAGAATCTCGTGTAACGGCAACAGTAACTTCGCTTATATCGCCGATTTCGGCTATATCACGGACGGAAAGACGTATAAGACCGGAACTGTCTGCGGCGATGAAATCACCGTCAGAAAGAGGACAAATCATTTTTATTCCGTTGAGACCAGAGGAGACAAGATCTATTTTCCGTTCAATGGAATCGGCGGACTTCATGCCGAAAACAGCCGAATTATTGATGATAAAGGCGGAATAATCTGCGTTTCCCGTAATAAAAGCACCGCTGACATTTTCGGGAAGCTCAGTTTCAGAGCCGGAAACTTCAAGGGTTTTGGTATCAAGTTCACGGATGATAACACTTCCCTTGTCGGAGAAAGTTCCGGCAATTCTGCCGTCAGAGAAGCCGATCACAGATGAAATGCCATTTTCGGAGCTTTGCAGAATATTTCCGGAATCATCAACTTTCATGCAGATTTCGCCCGTACCTATGAAAATTCCGTTTTCATTGCAGACAAGGCTGTTTATTACTGCACCGCCGGTATCAATTTCACTGTCGGAGATGATGCTGCCGTCAGTTCCACGGATACTAAGCCGGCAAATACTGCCGGATTCATTGAAACTGCACGTTGCAGCATATATTTTATCGCCGCATATATCAATAAGAACTGTTTTGTCTGAGCCGGAAGATTCCATGTGAAGATCAACAGGGCGGTACATAGAAAAATTGCTGTCCGTGATAAAGCATTTAACAGTTCCGGAGCTGTCCATGCCTGTTATAAAGATGTTTCCGGATTTCTCGTCGAAATGAATATCAATAATTGATGAAATATCATTCGGCATAGGGAGAGCAGATTTTTTGTAAATATCGCCGCTATCAGAAACGGAAATTTTTTTGATGCTGTTTTCGTTTTTCTTGTCAGAGCCGCTGTTTTTCGCAGAACTGCAAGAAACGGCGGTGAGCATGGCAATAGCACAGGCAGTTAATTTTTGTATTTTCATATTTGAAATTCCTCCATTAGTTATATACTATTGCTCCTCCAACTAACTCTTGAATTTTCTATTTTGCTTATAGAGCAAAATTCAGCGTCAGAAATCCTCACAATACGGCAGTATTCTTTCGGCTTTCTTCCTTGACTTTTGCTCCCCATGCTTCATATAATTCTTCAAGAGATAATTGGCGGTGCAATAATAAGTGATTTTCGGGGCGTAAAAAGACGAAGTTTTTCTGAAAATATTTTTCACTCTTGTTAGAATAGGATAACAATATGGTTTAAAGAAATATTATTCCTTTCTCATGAATATAATGAAATGAAAGGTTATACTAATGAGGTGAGGATATGACAAACAGAAAACACAGGAAAGCCAAAAAAATTGCAAGGTGTATTGTATTGCTTCTGCTTCCGCTGGGAATTGCCGGTGCTGCGGGCGGAGCAGTCAATCTCAGGGAAATGCTTTCGGGTACAAATGCATTATCCATGGAAAAAACACCGTCAGCCGCTGTTCCGGCGAAAAAATCCGGAGATACCGCCGTGTATACTAAAACTCCTCCGGAAAAAACAGATGATGATCTTCTCTGGGGAAGTCTGATTCTTTCCGAAGGGTTCGGGATATCTGCTGAAACTGCTGAGGATCCACTGATAAAGCTTGAAAATCCGCTTGAAACCGTCAGTGATAATCCCGGAGAAAAGCCCTATCCGACAGAGGAACAGTGGACTTCCGGCGGAGATATCGTCCGTACCACCTACAAGCCGTACAGCGGAACAGCTTTTTTCGACCTTGAAAAGCATGGACAGGTGAACAACAAAACCGATATTCCCAACGAAACGCTGATAAAGGAGAGCCGCTGTCTGCCGGATTTCACGATAGAGGATACTTCCGAGCCGCAGGTGCTTATATATCACACCCACACAACAGAGAGCTTTGAGCCGTATGTTCGTGAGAAGTACGATGCCGGATTCAATTACCGCACTACCGATGAAACGAAAAATATGGTCATGGTGGGGGATGCGATACAGGCGGAGCTTGAAGCAAAGGGGATAGGAGTTATCCATGTTCGGACAGTTCATGATTATCCTTCGTATAACGGCTCATACGGCAGAAGCCGTGAGTCGATCGTGCCGATACTGGAGCAGTATCCGAGTATAAAGGTCGTGCTGGATATTCACCGTGACGCAATATCGGGGGATGGAATTGCCTATCAGCCGTACGTTGAAATTGACGGAAAAGAAGCGGCACAGGTAATGATTATCTCCGGCTGTGACGACGGAACACTGGGAATGCCGTCATATATAAGGAATTTCCGTTTTGCGTGCCGGCTTCAGGAGCGTCTTGAGGGGGATAATCCAGGACTTACAAGACCGATACTGTTTGATTACCGTCATTATAATCAGGATCTCACAACAGGAAGTCTGCTGATAGAGGTAGGCTCGCACTGCAACACACTCGAACAGGCGCAGTATTCGGGACAGCTGATAGGGCGGTCACTTGGCGGAATGCTCAGCGATATGAAAGAGGACTAAATGATAATAAAAAGAAAAAAAACCGCAGTCAGAGCAATTTTCCTATACATGCTCATGACTTTCGGTTTATGGATGTTTTTAAATTCATATACAAATTCATATAACAGGCTTTCCGGAGAGAAGATATCTCCGGCGGAGCTTGATGTTCACGGGGATATGGCATATATCGAGGTAATCGACCACGAAATAAATCTTGATTTATCTGCCATAGCTCCGGAGAGCAGACTTTACTGCGGAGCATATCTGCTGTCGCCGGACGAGCTCAGATTAACGTGCTATCTGATTTCTTTGTGCAATAGGCTTGGACTGCATACATGAATAGAAGCTGTTGAGTTCGCCGGAATATATGAGTGTTGAGCCGGGAAAACAGCGGAAATCATCGGGTTTGTAGAGACAGAACGCCTTTTGCAGAGGAATGCCTATCTTATCCATTGTGTAGGCAACGAACTGTGAGCAGACAAAGCTCTTTTTTCTGTTCCATTCTATATTGAAGTAAACTGCCAGCAGACCGAGAATATTGTATGAATATACATTGTTATTCTCATGGAAATGCTTTATAATGCGGTTAAATTCAGCTTTTTGTGCGCTTGTTACGGGGATTCTGTAAACTTCACACGGGATGAAATCATACTTGCCAAGAGTTCCCTTGCCGACTATTTCCTTGTTGAAAGTTGCCGGAAGCGGAAAATTGCAGTAAGTTCTGCAGAAGCTGTACATTTCGGAGAGTCTTTCATCGCCTGACAGTGATACATGATTATAAGGCTTTTTAGTAAAGAATCTGAAAAAGCGTGCTGGTCTTGTGCCAGTCTGCGTCATAATGAGGTAGATGTATTCTGTCAAATAGTTCCCTCCTTTGCGGATATTTTTTTTATTATAACATATTGATTTGAAAAATACAAGAGTTTTTAATAAATAATATCCATATGGAAGAAATTTTGTAAATTACATCAGCGGAGCAACAATTTTTATGATACTTCCGACTATTTTGTAGTAAAGCTTTTCTTTTCTGATAGTTTCGGGCGTAACTTGTCTGCATTTAGCGAGTGTTGCAGAAAAATCGTTTTCGATATCCGCAATGCAGTCAGTTTTAAAGAGATATGTCGCACATTCATAGTGGTGGTAGAGACTTCTGTAGTCGAAATTTATAGTACCGATAACAGCACGTTCATCGTCGCATACGCAGACCTTTGCGTGAACGAATCCAGGCGTATATTCATATACCTTTACGCCGGATTTAAGGAGAGATTTGTAGTGAGTCTTTGCAAGAGCAAAGGCTGTTTTTTTGTCAGGGATTCCCGGCAGAATTATCTTCACGTCGATACCGCGTTCAGCGGCGAATTTTATAGCAGTTTCAAGTTCGCCGTCAAGGATGAGATAGGGCGTCATGATGTGGACGTAATCTCTTGCACGGTTGAGGATATCCATATATACAGCCTTTCCGACCTTGTCATTGTCGAGCGGACAGTCAGCGTATGGCATAACATAGCCGGAAGCCTGTATTTTTTCATCGGGAATGGCAAGGAATTCATCCCATTCCTTGTGGCGGACAGCGATATCCCACATTTGCAGAAACATGAGCGTAAAGCTCTGTACAGCGTCGCCCCGAAGCATTACGGCGGTATCCTTCCAGTGACCGAAGCGTTCCTTTTTGTTGATGTATTCGTCAGCGAGATTTACTCCGCCGTTGAAAGCGACTTTTCCGTCAATTACAAGTATTTTTCTGTGGTCACGGTAGTTGTAGTGCGTGGAGATAAACGGCATTATCGGCGAAAAGGTCTTGCATTTTATACCGAGCTTTTCAAGGCGCTTGTTGTAGTCGAAGCTGAGGTTTGAAATTTCGCACATTCCGTCGTACATAACACGGACATCAACGCCTTGCTGAACTTTTCTGCTGAGGATACTGAGGATTCTTCCCCACATATAGCCTTCTTCGATAATGAAGTATTCCAGAAAAATGAATTTTTCTGCTTTTTCAAGTTCAGTAAGCATCGCCTCGAATTTATCTTCTCCCTGAGGGAAAAATGTGGTCTGAGTATTCCTGTACAGCGGAAAACAGCCGGTTCTGTTGAGGTAGAAATTGAGGTCGTTTATGCCGGAGGAAATTATATCCGGTTCGCTGAGAATTTCTTCATCCTGAGTGAGCTTGTTTTTTGTTTCGTCAATAATTCGGGCGATAATAGTTTTTGTAGCAACGTGCCCAAGACCTTTTCGTGTGAACCAAAGCAGAAAAGTTCCCGGAATAGGGAAAAGAGTTATCAGGGTAAGCCATGTGAGCTTTGAGGTGGAATCCATACTGCATCTGAAAAGATAGAAAACCATAACGACCGAGAATATCGTCTGTAACGTCAGGAAGTAGGGGATAGTATCTGCCATAAGTCCGTAGAGTGCCGCAAACAGCAGAATCTGAAACGTTAAAAGCAGAATGAAGAAGCATAATCTGCTGAAAACGAAGCCGAGAAGTCCTTTTTTGCGTTTTTTCAGCAGTCGTGTGATATCCTTGTCGCTGTTCATATGACAGACCTCCTTTTCCGGAATATGTAAAGATTATAGCAATTCAGAACTGATTTGTCAAGCGTGACCGATGTTATACATTTTTGGTGGAATGCACAAATTATGCCTTGTTAATATCCGGATATTGAATAAATCTGCAAAATATATTATAATTATATATAAAAATGCACGAAAAATACCTTTTTAGTTGTATTAGAGTCAATACCAACAGTAAGGTGGGATGATATGAAAGAAAATATTGCTCTTAATGCTTTTATGAAATTCGGCGATATGGTGCTGAGAGCGGCTTTCAGTCATACGGGAAGAATGAGCGATGCAGAGGATATTACTCAGGATGTATTTCTCACGCTCCACTTAAAGCCCGTGGAATTCAGCAGCGACGAACACATGAAAGCGTGGCTGCTAAGAGTGACCGTAAACAAGTGCCGGAATTTCCGTAAAAGCTCATGGATAAGCGGCAGAGTCGAGACTGACAGCAGAGGTCTTGACGTACTTTCGTGCAGCATGAGTGCTGAAGAAACAGAGCTGCTTGATATAGTTATGACGCTTCCGGAAAAATACAGGACAGTGCTGTATCTATACTATTATGAGGGGTATTCCATAAAGGAAATCGCCGGAATACTCAAAAAGAATGAAAATACCGTAAGCTCGCTGCTTCAGAGGGCAAGAGCGAAAATGAAATCGAAGCTGGAGGAGGAATAATATATGGATGAGAACAGATATAAAAGCGCCTTTGATAAAATAAAGTGCAGCCGTGAATTCTATATGCAGATGACAAAGCGGCTTTCCGAGTCTGGTGACGAATATCATGAGTTTTCCGAAACAGTCAGCCATGTTGATGTGGCAAAGCCGGTAAAATATCGTTATGCCGCAGTCGGAACTGCCGCTTGTCTTGCAGTATGCGCTGCCGGATTTGGTTTCTGGAAAATTTCCGACAGCAGAAATACAGACAACAGCAAGGTTGAAACTGACGATATTGATGAGATCGAGAATCCGGTGATAATGCCTGTAACTACGCAGCCTGTCACAACTCAGCCTCCGGTTTCTGAAAATGAGGATTTCATAAAAGAGGGCGAAACATCTGATTTACTGGCAGATATCATACAAAAAACAGAATCCGGAGAAATAAAGCCCATGTACGATCAGTCTCCGGACGAAAATGACAACAGCTATGCGGTGAATTACGATCCGGCTGAACTCAAAGGCTGGCTTGAACGCTTACAACAGATATACTGGACGAAAAAGACGATAAGCGCCGAGGAGTTTCAGAATTACTACAAGCATATCACGATAATGGGCGATCTGTATTTCACAACAGACGGCATAATACGTCAGTGCAACGGAAAATATGAGCTTCACACACCGGAAAAAATGGGAAGCCGTACTGTATACGATAACACATTGAAAAAAATGACGGTCAGAAGGTATCAGAATCTTGAGGAATTCCTGACGAATTACAAGGAGCTTTCGCCTGTAATGACTGCGGATATGGAATACAATGCAGTATATCGAGAACTCAATTATAATCTGTTAGCAGAGTTTGCTGGAGAATTCATCGGTTTATACACTGATTATGAATACAAAACAAACGGCAAGGTTTATTTTGACCGTGATGATGAGATTTATTTTACTCATTCGTACGGCACGCAGACTGTTAATGGAGAAAAATCCATTGACCTGGAAATTCTATGCAGTACTATGGACGATTATACAGAAAGTATTGCTTTGGCGGACGAGGATGCTTCGCCGAAATTGTGGTATATACAACCTTCATTGAGTGTAGAAGATATTGTTTACGGCGTTTATCACAATGTCTATCAGAGTCATTTTGAGGGTTTTATGGATTACGATTACTATACGTATATTCCGGGGGACTATTTTATACTAAAAAATTATATTATAAAGGAATACAGAAAATTCATGGAGAATTTTGCCGGTTCAGGACTTGCACTTGACGATGAGCTTGTTATCAAGACCTCAACAGATGAAAACGGCGAACTTATGGTTTATGTTATCATGTATCATGATAATGACAAGGAGAATTGGACGCATGATTCGGCAGTATGCTTTGCACTGAATGAACAGGGAGTGATTACCGAATTTGTGGAGTATGAAAAAGGCATACTTGTTGCAGAATGTAAACTCAGCAACATAAAATATGAGGATTTTGAAACGCCTGACAGCTATGAAACTTTCAGCAATGCCGCAATAAGTACAGAGGCGAATAAAAAGTGATACACAACCGGAATTCTAAACGGATTCCGGTTATTTTTTGTCCTATTTATGAAGATATATTATATAAAATGTTGCGTATTTTTCAATTTTAACTTATACATAATTTACAAAACCGTTGACAAATTGGTTTCAATGTGGTAAAATATGTATGATACATTAATTATATTGTAATGTATTTTCGGATGTATTCAGAACAGCGAGGTGAAGAATTGTGAGTTCAATGCTTGATACTTTATTCGAGGCTCTTTCTGTTATTTCAGAAGGAAGCCATATATACCTTTGCGACTTGAAGAAAGACTACTCCCGCTGGTCAAAGAATGCCGTACAGTATTTCGGCTTGCCGGGAGAGTATATGTACAATGCCGGAGCTGTCTGGATGGATAATCTCCACCCAGATGACAGGGAAAAATATGCCCACAGCATAGAAGAAATATTCAGCGGAACTGCTGACAGCCACAACATGATGTACCGTGCAAGAACCCGTGACGGAAGCTATGTTATGTGCAGCTGCAAGGGCATCGTTATCAAGGATGAAGCCGGAATTCCCATATTCTTCGGCGGTACTATCAGAAATCATACCGTACTCAGCTATACTGACGGGATTACCGGTCTGAGAAGTCTTTACGGACTTATGGAGGATATCGGTGTAATGAAAAGCCGTGAAATGTCCTATACTCTCCTTATGATAGGCATGAACCATTTTTCAACTATCAATGATAATTACGGCTTCAGTTTCGGAAATGATACGCTCAGCAGCTTCGGAAAGCTTCTTGAACTGCGTCTGGGACATCTCGGACAGCTCTATAAGCTGGAGGGCACAAAATATGCACTTCTCAGCTGGGGACATTCCGCAGAAGATATTTCAGAAATATATGCAGATATAAAGGAAGAAGTGGCTCATGGCTTCTATGTGGATGACGAGAAAATAATCCTGTCCGTGAACGGAAGTCTTGTATATGTTGATGACTTCAATCTGTCAAGAGACACTATACTTTCCTGTCTGAAATATACATATTATCAGTCGAAGAAGCTCAAAAACGGCGAACTGGAGATATTCAAGGATAAACTCAACAACGACGGAAGACGTTATATTGAGATGCTGAATATAATCAGAAACAGCGTTGTGACTGATTGTTCCGGATTTTTCCTCTGCTATCAGCCGATAATTGATGCCGGAAGCGAAAAGGTAAGGGGCATGGAAGCTCTTATCCGCTGGAGTAATCAGGAATTCGGTGTTGTTCCGCCTGGAAAATTTATCCCGATTATTGAACAGGATCCTATCTTCCCGGAACTCGGCAAGTGGATTCTCCGCAAAGCGATATACGACGGAAAGCGTTTTGTTGACATTTATCCCGACTTTCTCGTCCATGTAAATATTTCATACGCTCAGCTTCAGCGCAGAGAATTTATCCCTGAACTGGAGGAAGTTCTCAGGGAAACAGGCTTTCCGCCGCAGAATCTGTGCATAGAACTTACCGAAAGATGCCGTCTGCTCGATATGGGACTGCTGAAAAAGATCTTCAAATCGCTCAGACAGTTAGGTGTGAAAATTGCTCTCGATGACTTCGGAACAGGCTTTTCATCTATCGGAATTATCAGAGAACTTGAATTTGATTCGATAAAGGTAGACCGTGAATTCGTCAAAAACATTGATGTAAGCACGACCGATCAGAAAACAGTTCACTTTATCTCGAATCTTGCTGATACTTTCCAGGCGGAAGTTTGCGTCGAAGGCGTCGAAAATGACAGAATCCGCCGTGTTCTCGGTAATTATGAGGTTAAAAGCTTTCAGGGGAATTATTACTCCGAGCCTATTACTCTGGAAGAATTTGCAAAAAAATATCTTCCTGATATGTAACAGCTATTTTTCTTATACGATTTAATATGTATTATTGAGGAAAACCCTTTTGAAAAAGGGTTGTTCCTCAAACTCCTTTCCTAAAACTTTCAGTATTAAATTTCCGCCTGACTGGGTGTACTCATCAGATAATTGAGAAATACACATTTTCTCTTTGAGTATACCCAGTCAGGCGGAAATTTTTAGTATTAAAAGTCTTTGGAAGGGGGCTTGGGGGAGAACCTTTCCTCAGAAAGGTTTCCCCCGATAAATGCGTATAAACTTGCATAAGAGAATAACAGTTATATATCAGGGGGAGTTTTGCCGTCAAAATGCACAAAAATCATGGTTGAAATTATTCGTTTTGCACTTTCCTTGATAATTTCACTGTATTATTCTTCATTTTTTGCGAAAAATGCTTGCAGTTTTTTGTGAAATGTGATAAAATATATTGATAGATTATATACTTAAAGGAAGATAAAGGAGAATTCTATGGCAAAATTAAAGGCTGCTGTTATTTTCGGCGGCACATCAAGAGAATACCGTTTGTCACTTGCGTCAGCGTCAGAGATCATAAGAAACATTCCTGCTGACAAGTACGAGGTCATTTGCATCGGAATCACGAAAAAAGGCAGATGGCTGTATTTCCCTGGAGATCCCGACGAAATAGCTGACGGAAGCTGGGAGATGAATCCGGACTGTGTTTCAGCGATTATTTCGCCCGATCCTATTCACAGGGGATTAATGACAATTGAAAACGGCGAAGCTTCGTTCAGAAAAATTGACGTAGCGTTCCCTGTACTTATGGGCAAATGCGGAGCTGACGGTACTATTCAGGGACTTCTCGACATGAGCGGCATTCCCTATACCGGTTCCGGACTTTTAGCTGCGGCATCGTGCATGGATAAATCGCATACACATATGGTTCTTGATGATTACGGAATCCGCACGGCTGAATGGAAGCTTATCACGCAGAGAGAGCTCAGCATGATCGACGAGCGCTGCGATGAAATTGCCGGAAAAATGGGATTTCCTCTTATGGTAAAGCCGGCAAACAGCGGAAGTAACGCCGGAACAAGCATTGCTGAAAACATGGAGCAGCTTATTGCTGCCGTGAAAATAGCATTCTCCAACGATAATAAAGTTGTTGTTGAAAAATATATAAAGGGCAGAAAGCTTGAAGCAGCTGTTATGGGCTATGATTCGCCGTTTTCTTCGTATATCGGCGAGATAGTTTCCAACGGTACGGATTACGATCCGACAGATTTCAGCGTAACAAGCGGAGATGATCTTGTAATTCCAGCCGATATTTCTGCTGATCTTCAGAATATGATCCGTGAAACAGCTGTGAATGCGTTCAAGGCACTCGGCTGCAAGGGATATGCACGAGTTGATTTCTTCCTCACCGAGGACGGTCAGCTGCTGCTCAACAAGATAGGAACATCTCCGGGATTCCGCAGCACAAGCGTATTTACGAAGCTTATGGGAAATCTTGGAATGGAATATTCTTACCTTATAGACAAAATCATGGAACAGGCAATCGAGAATGCTGATAAGCTGTATTAAGTTTGTCTGTGTGCACCATAGAAAGGGGTGAGACTATGAGCAGAGATGTTACTATATCTCTTACAAGCATTCAGTGGCAGGATGACGAAAAGTCCGAGACTGAGCTGCTGACCAGAGCCAAGCTTGCCCACAAGGACGGCTGGGATATCATCTCCTATGAGGATACCTCCGCTACAGGCTTTGAAGGCTCTGTTACCACCATAAAGATAAACAAGGGAAAAACAGCCTCGATAATCCGTGAGGGTGCGGCAAATTCCGTGCTCTGTCTTGAAACAGGACGGAAGCACTACTGCCAGTACGGAACACCATACGGAAATCTTCAGATAGGCGTTTTCACTCACCAGATAAAAAATTCGATAGAGAAGGACGGCAGAGTTTATCTCAAATATACGCTTGATCTCAATTCGTCCTACCTCTCGGATAACGAAATAATAATGACCGTACAGAATTCTTGAATGAAAGGAATATTATAAATGTCAGACCTCATTAACAAGGCATCAATGCAGCTCCGTGAGCTTATCACAGAGGCTCTCGGAAAGCTTACCGCTGAAGAAGCAGTTCCGGCAGTACCGGTTCCTGCTTTTGCAATAGAAATTCCCGCAGATAAGTCACACGGTGATTTTGCCGCAAATACCGCAATGGTATGTGCAAGAGCATTCAAAATGCCGCCGAGAAAGATCGCTGAGCTCCTTTGTGAAACAGTTGATCTTAGCGGATCACTCTTTGACCGCTGCGAAGTAGCCGGACCGGGCTTCATGAATTTCTTCCTCAGCCGCAAATGGTTCTCAGATGTTGTTGAGAACGTGCTTGAGGAAAAGGAAAATTACGGAAAGACGAATTTCGGCGGCGGAAAGAGCGTTCTCGTTGAATTTGTTTCTGCGAATCCTACAGGTCCTATGCATATCGGTAATGCAAGAGGCGGCGCAATCGGTGACTGTCTTGCAAGCGTTCTCAGCTGGGCTGGATACAGAACAGAAAGAGAATTCTATGTAAACGACGCCGGCAATCAGATAGAGAAATTCGGCAAGTCGCTTTCTCTCAGATATATGCAGCTCTGTTCTGATGAAGGTCAGGCTGTTATGAAGGAATGCGGCGGCGATACCGAAAAGATCTGTATTGCTCTCTACGAAAAAAGCGGCGAGGGTGAAACCTTTGAAATGCCGGAGGATGTTTACCTCGGAATGGATATCATCGAGCATGCAAAGAATTACTTCGACCTCAACGGCGGCTCTCTTGCAGAAGCAGAGGACGAAGACCGCAGAAAGGCTCTTGTTGATTATGCACTGCCGCTGAATATCGCTGGTCTGGAGCGTGATCTTAAAAAATACCGTATCGTATACGATAACTGGTTCCGTGAGAGCACAGTTCACGAAAAGGGCGAAACAAAGCAGATCGTGGACAAGCTTCTTGCTTCCGGAAAGGCTTACGAGCAGGACGGCGCTGTATGGTTCAGAGCTACTGACTACGGCATGGACAAGGATTTCGTACTCAGAAGAAGCAACGGTCTCTATACTTATATAGTACCGGATATCGCATACCACTACAACAAGCTTGTTACAAGAGGCTTCGACAAGGCTATCAATATTCTTGGTGCAGATCATCACGGATATGTTCCGAGACTCAAAGCTGCACTTGACGCTCTTGGTGTTGATTCCTCAAAGCTTGATGTCGTACTCATGCAGATGGTTCGACTTGTCCGCAAGGGCGAAGTTGTAAAGCTTTCAAAGAGAAGCGGAAAGGCTATCACTCTTGTTACTCTCCTTGATGAGATTCCGATCGACGCTGCAAGATTCTACTTCAATCTCCGTGAAGCAAATTCACAGTTTGAGTTCGATCTTGATCTTGCTGTTGAGCAGTCCTCACAGAATCCTGTATTCTATGTTCAGTACGCTCACGCAAGAATATGCAGTCTGCTTGCTAATCTCAAATCGGAGGGAATTGAAATTCCGGAGAACGCTGACCTTGATCTCCTTGAAAATTCCCGTGAGATCGAGCTTATCCGTCATATTGCCTCGCTGCCGCACGAAATTGATCTGGCTGCAAAGAGCTATGATCCGGCAAAGATCACAAAGTATGCATTCGATCTTGCAACGCTTTACCACCGTTTCTACGACGGATGCAGCGTAAAGAATGCCGAAACACCGGAGCTTATGAATGCAAGAATTCTGCTGTGCCTTGCAGCAAGACAGACTCTCAGGAATGCGCTTGAGATTCTCAATGTAGACAGACCGGAAAAAATGTAAAGGCAGCACCGCACAAAATCTGCTGATGGTTTAGTGCAGGTTAGGTACGGTATCATTAAAAATTACGGTTTGGTTACAGAAAAAATTACTTTATTGTTACTTCGTTGGTGATTTTTTACAACGAATATATGCTGAAAATGTAACTTTTGCAAGTTTTGGGATAAAAGTTAACAGTTTGTTAACAAATTCGGCTCGAAAATATGTTACAATTTGTAATATATTAAGGGCAGCTCCTTAATGTTATCCCTTGAAGGCTTGCTCAAAATAAGAAAGGTGCGCAGAAAGCGTGCCGGAAAAATTATTCAATATTATGAGAAGGGATGTCAAATATGTCCAACAGATTATTTCAGGGTTTAGTTCATCAGATGCGTGATACGATCGACGCTACTATAGGTGTTGTGGATGAGACCGCAACAATTATCGCTTGCAGCGACCTTACAAGGGTTGGCACTACAAACGAGTTCGTTTCACTCGACCTCAGCGATTCCCACGATATCTTCATCCGTGACGGCTTTACATACAAGCCTTTCGGTTCAAGAGTAAAGCCGGATTACGCTGTATTCGTTGAGGGCGTTGACGACGCTGCTGCAAAGTATGCAAGCATCCTCGCTATCACACTGGCTAATATCAAGCAGTACTATGATGAAAAGTACGACAGAAACAACTTTATCAAAAACGTTATCCTTGACAACGTTCTCCCCGGAGATATCGTTATCAAGGCAAGAGAGCTTCACTTCAACGCTGAGATCAGCCGTGCGGTTTTCCTTATCAGAATCATTTCCGCAAACGATATCTCCGCTTACGACGTTATCCAGAACCTCTTCCCGGATAAGAACAAGGACTTCGTTTTCAACATCACAGAAAATGATATCGTTCTTGTAAAGGAGCTCAAGAGCACTGTTGACGCAAGAGATCTTGAAAAGCTTGCACGTTCTATCGCTGACACACTCAGCAGCGAATTCTACACAAGAGTAAATGTCGGCATCGGTACAGCTGTTGTCGGCGTCAAGGATCTTGCACGTTCATTCAAGGAAGCTCAGATGGCTCTTGAAGTAGGTAAGGTATTCGATACAGACAAGGTTATCGTAAGCTATGACAACCTCGGAATCGCACGTCTTATCTATCATCTTCCTACAACTCTCTGCGATACCTTCCTCCACGAAGTTTTCAAGGTAGGCAGCATTGAGTCACTCGATCACGAAACACTCTTTACTATCCAGAAGTTCTTCGAGAATAACCTGAACGTTTCTGAAACTTCAAGAAAGCTCTTTGTTCACAGAAATACTCTCGTTTACAGACTGGAAAAAATCAAAAAGCTTACAGGACTTGATCTCCGTGAATTCGATCACGCTATCATCTTCAAGATCGCTCTTATGGTCAAGAAGTATCTTTCTGCAAACCCTGTCAAGTTCTAAGTAATACACTGTTGGAATTTCCGGCGTTTAAGGATAACTGCGCCCTGTGCACAGTAATTCTGCCGGAAAGATTTCCCTACCGCTTCCAAATTTTAAGGCAGGTGTAATTTCAATTGGTAGAACTTAAAAACGTATCCGTAACCTATTCCAGCGGCGTTGATGCACTCAACAACGTCAGCCTGAAGATCAATGACGGCGATTTTGCCTTTGTTGTAGGTTCTTCCGGTGCGGGAAAAAGTACTATGATCAAACTGCTTCTGAAGGAAATAGACGCAACAAGCGGTGTTGTTACCGTAAACGGCTATAACCTCAGCAAGCTCAAAAGACGTAAAATCCCGGAATTCCGCCGTACTCTCGGCTTTGTATTTCAGGATTTCCGACTTATCCCGTCAATGACGGTCTACGAAAATATTGCTTTCGTGCTCCGTGTAATTGACGCCCCGATTAAATACATACGCAAGCGTGTGCCCTATGTTATAAGCCTTGTAGGACTTCACGCAAAGACAAATTCATATCCGGACGAGCTTTCCGGCGGCGAAAAACAGCGTGTTGCCATCGCAAGAGCGCTTGTAAACGATCCGCAGCTTATCATTGCGGACGAGCCTACAGGAAACATAGATCCGGAGCTTTCCTACGAAATCGTTGACCTTCTGAAAGGTATCAACGATCAGGGAACTACCATTCTTATGGTAACTCACGAACACGATCTTGTTCGTCATTTCGGAGGACGTATCATCAACATCACTGACGGCGAAATCGTCTTTGACGAGGTAATTCTCGGTGCAAATGACGAAATGCTGCCAGGTTCTGAGCCGGAATATCCGGACGCAGATATACAGGGAAACGGCGCTTACGGACAGCCGGAAGAAATTCCCGATGATCCCTCTGAAATACTCGGCAGCGGCGAGGATGCCTTCTTCATTGACGATGAGGAGGAAATTACGCAGCCGGCAGATCCTATCGCTGAAATGAGCACCGACGACGTTATCGCTGCAATTACAGGCGAAAAGAAATCGGGAGGTGCAGAAGAATGAAGCTTAGCGGAATAAAATATCTTGCTGATCAGGGTGTTGAAAATATCTGGAAAAACAAGATGATGGCATTTGCGACCTTCTGTGTTCTGCTGATATCCCTTTTGCTTGTAGGAACAGCGTCACTTATCTATATTAATATGGATTCCATGATAGTCGGTCTCAACGACAAGAATGAGATCGCAGTATATCTCAATATAAACGCAACTGACGATGAAGTAAAGCAGACTGAGGCGGAGATAAGAGCTCTGCCGAATGTCAAGGATGTTGAGTTCATTCCCAAGGAGGAGGCTCTCAAACGTCAGAAGGAGCTTTTCCCGTCAGCTGAGTCTATTTTCAATGACTACATCAAGGACGACGCAAGCTTCATGTCGGACGGCTTCAGCGTTATCGTAAAAGACAGCGGTAAATGTCACGAAACTACAAGTGAAATTGCTGCGCTCAGACCGGTTACAAAAGCAACATCTGCTCCGCAGGTAGCTGAGTTTCTCCGTGAACTGCGCCGTGTTGTTACTATCGTGGCAGGAGCTATAGTTATTGCTCTTGCGGCAGTATCCATGATAATGATCTCGAACACAACAAAGGCAAGCGTTTTTGCACGCCGTGAGGAGATTCAGATCATGAAATACGTCGGAGCTACAAATGCATTTATCCGTCTGCCGTTCTTCGTGGAAGGCATGGTAACAGGTCTTTTTGCCGGAATCGGCGGATTTTTCATCACATGGGCGGCTTATAAGGCGATATTCAACGTCATAATGGAAAAGGAATACTTTATGAGCGCTATCGGAATGGGACATCTCATTCCATTCAACGAAATCAGAATATGGGTGCTTGTTGCATATATCGTTGCGGGAGCATTCATCGGCGCACTCGGAAGCGTTATCAGTACAAAACGACACATTGATGTATAAATTGTGAAAGGAGTATAGCGGCAGGAATTATTACTGTTCCGCATGGATATGAATAAATTAAACATACTTAAAAAAATGCTTTCCCTTGTAGCTTGCTGTGCACTTTCTGTATCAATTGTGGCTGGATATAACAGCTCCGGCGGAAGCAAAAAAGCAACAGAAGCTTCAGCAAAATCGCTTAATGAGATTCAGGCTGAAAGAGAAGCAAATGAGCAGAAGATCGCAGAGCTTGAAAACCAGATAGCGGCGCTTCAGAACAACGAAAATGACCAGAAGGCTTATCAGGAAACGCTCCTCGATCAGATCGCTCTCATCAAGGATAATATTGCGCTCCTCAATAATGAACTTGACGCTCTTGCTGCCGATATTCAGACAACAGAGGACAATATAAAGAATCTTGATCAGGAAATTATAGATCAGGAAAAGGCAATCGAAGAAAATGTTGAGCTTTTCAAGAAGCGTATGAATGAAATGTATGTTTCAGGAAACGAAAATATCGCCTCGCTTGTAATAGGTTCATCCAGCTTCTATGATGTTATGTCAAGAGTTGAAATGGCAAATCGTATGGCTGAATATGATGAAAAGCTCATCAACGGACTTCTCAGCGATATCGACCAGCTTGAAAAGAACAAGAATGATCTTGAAACTGAAAAACTTACGCTTGAAATGAAGCATGAAAGTCAGGAAAAGCGCAAGGAAGAAAAGGAAACGGCTCTCAGCGAGCTTGATGAAAAGATGCTTAATACCCAGTCAGAGATTGATCGTCTTGAAAGAGAAAGACAGATCGCTGAGGGTGAAATAGCAGATATCAATAATATTATCGCAAGCCTTGACGCAGAAGAAGAACAGATCTTCGAAGCTATCCGCAAAGCGGAAGAAGAACAGCGCCGCAAGGAAGAAGAAGATCGCAGACGTAAGGAACAGCTTGCGCTCCAGCAACAGCAGCAACAGCAGCAGGGCGGAAATTCCGGTTCTTCATCGGGAACTCCTACCGTACAGCAGCCGACATATACACCTCCCGTTCAGAGCTCAGGCAGCTTTATCTGGCCGGCACCGGGATTCTCATATATTTCGAGCTACTACGGACCTCGCTGGGGCAGAAATCACAACGGCATCGACGTTGGTGACGCCGGAATTCACGGCGGAGCAGCAGTTGCTTCACAGAGCGGTACGGTAATTGCCGTAAGCAGTTCATGTACCCACGACTACCCGAAGGGCTACGGCTGCGGCTGCGGCGGTAACTACGGAAATTATGTACTTATCTCCCATGACGGTACGTTCTCCACGATGTATGCACATCTGGCTTCTGTAAGTGTTTCTGTAGGCGATTACGTTTCACAGGGACAGGTTGTCGGATATATCGGCTGTACAGGATTCTCCACCGGAGATCACCTCCACTTTGAGGTGCGTGTAAACGGCTATGCAAATGATCCCATGCTGTATGTAAGCAGATAAATTAATAAATATGAAAAGAATAAATAAGAAAAAATTAAATGCACTCAAAAAAACACTTTCTCTTTTAACATGTTGTACGCTTTCTGTTTCGGTTGTTGCTGAATACGGAAGTTTCGGCGGAAACAGAAAAGCTGCGGAAGTGTCAGCGAGAACGCTCAATGAGATTCAGGCTGAAAGAGAAGCAAATGAACAAAAGATAGCAGAACTTGAAAACCAGATAGCGGCGCTTCAGGGCAGCGAAAACGATCAGAAGGCTTATCAGGAAACGCTTCTCGATCAGATAGCTCTTATCAAGGATAATATTAATCTCCTTACTAATGAAATGAATGCTCTTGCCGCTGATATTCAGGCAACAGAGGAAAATATAAAGAATCTTGATCAGAATATAGCAGATCAGGAAAAGGAAATCGAAACAAAAGTAGAGCTTTTCAAGCAGCGTCTGAACGAAATGTATATTTCAGGAAATGAAAATGCTGCGTCACTTGTGATAGGTTCGACAAGCTTCTATGACGTTATGTCAAGGCTTGAAATGGCAAATCGCATGGCTGAATATGATGAAAAGCTTGTCAATGAACTTCTCGGCGATATAGAACAGCTTGAAAAGGACAAGGATGAACTTGAAACTGAAAAGCTTACGCTTGAAATGAAGCGTGAAAGTCAGGAAAAGCGCAGAGAAGAAAAGGAATCGGCTCTCAGCGAGCTTGATGAAAAAATGCAGTATACTCAGTCGGAAATTGACCGCCTTGAAAATGAACGTCTGAAGGCTGAGATGAACAAGGATGAATACGAAAAAATTGTGAATTCGCTTAATGCCGAAGAAGAAGTTATACGGGATGCTATCCGTAAAGCGGAAGAAGAACAGCGGCGCAAGGAAGAAGAAGAACGTAGACGTCAGGAACAGCTTGCACTCCAGCAGCAACAGCAGCAGAGCGGCAATTCCGGTTCGTCAGCTGGAACTCCTACTATACAGCAGCCGACATATACACCTCCCGTCCAGAGCTCAGGAAATTTCATCTGGCCGGCACCTGGATTCTCGTATATTTCAAGCTACTACGGAACACGCTGGGTTTCACAATTCCATAAAGGCATTGATATCGGTGATGCCGGAATTCACGGCGGAGCGGCAGTTGCTTCACAGAGCGGCACGGTAGTTGCTGTATACAGCACATGTATACATGATAGACCTAAGAGCAAATATGGCTGCGGCTGCGGCGGAAACTACGGAAATTATGTGCTTATCTCCCATGACAGTACATATTCCACAATGTATGCACATCTGGCTTCTGTAAATGTTTCTGTAGGCGATTACGTTTCACAGGGACAGGTTGTCGGATATATCGGCTGTACAGGATTCTCCACCGGAGATCACCTCCATTTTGAAGTCCGTGTAAACGGTGTTCAAAAGGATCCCATGCTTTATGTAAGCCGATAAGCATAAAAAAATGGCAGTATATTACTGCTCAATTCTGCACTGAAAGTTATGATTAAATATGAATAAGAAAATCAGTCTCGGACTGGCAATAAGTCTTATAGCCATTGCTTCGGCTGTAACCTTTATTATGACATCCTTTTTTTCGCTGCAAAGCTTCAACGAAAAGGTTGTCGATGTAAATGAAAAAGCAAAAAAATATAATTCTCTCCAGCTTCTTGATACTTACATCCGTGATAATTTTTACGGCGAGATCAACGAAGCAGATCTGAATGACGGAATTCTCAGAGGATACGTTGACGGTCTCGGAGATCCCTATTCACGCTATCTTTCGGAGGAGGAATACCTCGACGAGCAGAGTGAGAACGCCGGTGAAGTCATTGGTCTCGGACTTACTCTTGCTGAGGACGAAAGCGGCTATATCAGAATAGACGCTGTTCTTGAGGATTCTCCGGCTGCTGAGGCGGAAATAATGGCAGGAGATGCTATTGTTCTCATTGACGGCGTGGATGTTACAGAAATCGGTTTTGATGAAGCTGTAGAAACTCTCAAAGGCTCTGCGGGAACATCAGTAAAGCTGACTATCCGACGTGACGGCGTTGATACTGACTTTGATTTCACCCGTCGTTCGATAGAGGTAAAAAGCGTTTCAGGAAGGCTGATTGACGGGTATATCGGGTATATCAGAATCGACAGCTTCAAGGAAAATACATCTGAGCAGTTTGTTGATATACTCCAGCGGCTTACATCAAACGGCGCAAAAGCTCTGATTTTTGATGTAAGAGATAATCCCGGCGGACTTGTGACTGCACTGGAAGAATGTCTTGATCCGCTTCTGCCGGAAGGAAAAATCGCTACAGCAGAGTACAAGGACGGTCATTCTGAAACACTGGTATATTCCGACAGCTCTGAGCTTGATCTGCCAATGACAGTCATAGTAAACGATGAAACAGCAAGCTCTGCGGAGCTTTTTGCGGCGGCTCTCAGAGATTTCGGAAAGGCAAAGCTCGTTGGTGAGCAGACGCTTGGTAAAGGTGTAATGCAGTCAACTACGGAATTTGAAAGCGGCGGTGCTGTAATTCTTACAGTCGCTGAGTATAAAACTACAAAATCCGATTGCTATGACGGAATCGGTCTTAGTCCGGATTATCCTATCCAGAATGAGGTCGCTGATGTTGATTCACAGCTTGATAAGGCTGTCGAGATCATTGACCTTGAATTATCATAAATAAAGATATCTCCGGATAAAGTCAGATGGTCGTATAGAAGTATTACAAAGCCACTTTTGATATTGATGTCAAAAGTGGCTTTACGTTGTTTGTGACATTGACTTTGTGAAGATATTAACTCAATGACAATATGAGATTTGTATAAAATATAAGTCGCTGTTTATGGGCATTCGCTGTTTATGGTAATGACAAAAGTATGGCTTATATGATATAATAGTCACATAAAAACAGAGGAGGTCTTGGAAATGGACATGAAAAAGATAGGTGCATTTTTAAAAGAATTACGAAATGAAAAGGGAATGACACAGGAGCAATTAGGAGAAAGGATAGGTGTTAGTAATAAAACTGTTTCACGTTGGGAAACGGGGAATTATATGCCGCCTGTTGATTGTCTTAATATATTAAGTGGAATTTATGATATAAGTATCAATGAAATTTTAGCTGGAGAACGTGCTTCCGGAGAAGTATTTACAAAGATAGCAGAGCAAAATATTACAGTTACATTGAAAGAGTTAGAAAAGGATTGCCAGAAATTTGAAAAGAAAATGAAGTGTATTTTAGCAGTTACAACTTTGCTGACAATTATAATTCTTATATTGCTGCCAATGAAAACAATTAAGGATGTTATTGTGATGATACTTGTAATCGCTGTTGCATTTATTGCGAATACTCTTAATATAGTTGCAATGGCAGCCAAAAAGGAAATGTTAGATAATAAGTAGACATGCAAATTCAAATTTGTTTATTAGATATTAAAATAACCCGTGAAGGATTTCTTCACGGGTTTATAGTGCCGATAAACAAAATTTTCGTGAGCGAACATAATTCGCCTCTGTTATCCGCATTGATGGGGATTTATTATTTACCATATCTTACCTTCTGATAATAAGCATTTGCAAGGTGGAAATTCTTTGCAAACTGCGTTGCCTGTTCTCTGGTGATTTCCGTTGACCATGGATAACTGTCTGCCATAGCGCTTCTTGCGTACATCGGAGCTTCGATATAGTATTTGTCCATTCCGGCATAGTGGCGTTTCAAAGCGATATAATCTTTTCCCTTTATCAGAATAGTGATTTCATTGTTATTGCGGTAGCGGCTGATCCATTCTGAAACAGGCACCAGTTTAAAGCATTTTTTTCTGAGTGCGATTATCAGATTTTCTATTTTTTCAGGTTGACGCACACAGACATTCATTGCTAATTCTGACAGATGCATAATTTTATTTTTCTGTTTTCCGTCGGGTTCCTCTATAACTGCTGCAATTTCGTATGTATCGCTTGCGGGAGCGAACCAGTGAGCAATTAAAAAATCTCCATATTCACGAAGAACCGTGACCTTATTTGTTGAACCGAGTGTATTTAAAATATCTTGCATAGCGTAAGTTCTGCTCATTTTCACACCTCTTTTTCAGAAATCAACGTTTATGATTTACTTCATTGTATCATGTTGCTGTGGAAATGTCAAGAGAGTGTGTATGTGGGTATGTGTAAAATTTTCGTGGGCAAACCTATTTTTTGTTATGTAGGTGCGGATGCCTACATCCGCCCGTTATGAATGTAATATGTCTGCGGTGCGATGCGGGCATCACACCCTACATTGCCTATATATTTTTTACACATACTGTATGTGGTTGTTCGCTGAGAAATTCAGGTCTGAAAAACGCAAAAAATCCGCCATATACAGCGGATTTTTTTATTAAATGGTACGCCTGACAGGAATCGAACCTGCGCACATGGCGTCGGAGGCCACTGCTCTATCCCCTGAGCTACAGGCGCATAATCATAATATATATTATATCAAAAATAATCAGAATTTGCAAGGAAATTTCTATTGATTATAGTAGAAAATAATGTTGTGTTCTCCGATGAATTTATATTAAGTCAACAAAAAATGTATATTGAAAAAAGCGGCAGACTGTAGTATAATATAGAATACAGCAGAAATATAAATAAAAAAATAGCGGAGGGTTGAAAGATGAAGATTTTTCAGAGTACAAGAAATACTCGTCCCATTATTGAAAATAATTTTAGGTATATACGCAGTGACGTTCCAACCGTGATTGCAGAAACTGAAAAAAATTGGTTGTTATCCAATAACGTGACTACGATTATTGACCTGAGAACTGACGAAGAACGTGAAAAAAAGCAATGTCCGTTAAAGGATGACATCCGCTTTTCCTATTGCATTTATCCTGTTACATCTGTCTCATTATTTATTGTTTTGGTTTTATTCCCAGGATTCAGGAAGCTTTCTCCGGCAAGAAGAAAGCAGAGGCTCCTGCAGCAGCACCTGCACCC
>JAFXEJ010000137.1 GCA_017513795.1 Ruminococcus sp. | reverse complement strand
GAGTAAGACTGCATATCAGGATAACACCGACCGAATAGAAGTGGAGCGAAAGTTCAGTCTCGCAAAACGCAGATTCGGTCTTGGTCTGTTGCTCACAAAAAGAGAAGATACAACAAAAGCATCGATAGTTCTCAGCATAATTGCAATGAACATCGACCGCCTTGCGGCATTGCTTTTGCGCCTCTTCAAATTTGTCTTGTCCTTTTTCATTTTTGATGTTGAAAATAGGGAGCTTTTAGAAATGACTGGTTATTGAGGATACACTAATTATTCAGTTGAATTAGTTCGATGTTTTCTTATTGACAGCAGACAACACCGGGCTGAGCGATAAAAGGCGAGTTCAATCAGGCATCCCCCGGTCTGAGAGCACGGCGAGGCTGATGCAGACGTGAACAGAGAATCACGCAGGTGAGTTATCGGAACAGCTGAGATCCTGACGTATCCCGAAAGGGGAGACAAAATCAAGCGATGTGTGAATCGTAAGACGTTTCAATGTACGTCATAACGGGTGGATGTAGGCATCCGCCACTACATAATAAATAAAAACAAAAAATATGTTTGCCACGAAAATTTTACACATACGGAGTTTGTCAACAGCTCCACTTCCTGACTGTAATATGTCTACGGTGTGATGTGGACATCGCACTCTACATTGCCTATATATTTTTTACACATACATTTTTGATGAAATCTTGCAATAAAAAAACTGATGTGGTATAATTGATGTAGATGCGATAGGTGATATAAATCAATACCTACCTAAATTGAATTTGGATGTTAAAAGAAAAGAGAAAATTGATGAAAACTATAAATCTTAATGGAAAAGAAATAAGTTATGTTATTGAAAGAAAGTCGGTTAAAAACATAAATATCAGGGTAAAGCCTGACGGAGTTGTGTATATATCCGCAAATAAAATAGTTCCTGACAAGTACATACTGGAACTGCTTGAACAGGACAAGGATAAAATCATATCAATAATTGAGAAAATAAAGAAAAATCAAGAGAAAGTTGATGATGATATAACAAGTACAATGTATCTTGGAGAGAAATTGCCAATTGAAGTTATCGATGATTGTCCTGAACGGGTACAGTTTGATGGTAAGAAGGTTGTTGTATATACTCTTACTCCAAAGGATAATTGGCGTATTCGTGATATAATCTGGGATTGGAAATTCGATCAATGCAGAAATATTTTCATTAACATTAATATTGAAGTGCATAAACGATTTATTGAAGCAGGATATAATGTGCCGTTTTCTTTTATCACGGCTAAGCTTATGAAATCACGGTGGGGCAGCTGTAATGTGAAATCTGCCAGATTTTCAATTAATCTGCGGCTTATGGATTATCCGATTGAATGTATATACAGCGTATTCTATCACGAGTATATGCACTATGTTTATCAGAATCATTCTGCTGATTTTCATCGTGATCTTAATAAAATTTATCCTGATTACGAAAAGTATGACAGGATTCTGAACGGAAAATAGTGATTCGGAGGTAAAATATGTCGCAAAATGTAATGATAACAGGAGCAGGGAAAGCGGTAGGGCTTGGATTTAACATGGTTCTTCGCTATCTTGAAGCAGGGGACAACGTTATTGCTACAGTAAAAAAGCCTTGTATGGAACTTAATGAGTTAAAAATGAAATACGGCAATAAGCTGACAATATTTATATGCATACCGTCTTCCGTTCTAATCCAGTCTCCAAAGGAATGATCTGATTTTTCTTTTGTTCCGCAATGTATACAAGATCTGCTGTGAGTACCGTCTTTGTTATCAGTCCAGTCGTCAAAAGTATGAGCAGAAGTTTCTACAGCACCGCAAACGGAACAGCTTCTTGTATGCTTACCGATTTTATTTAGGTACAAAAGTTAAAGTTGGAATTCAAATGGTAATTACTTTCTATAGTTAATTCATTGCTGTAATTCATTGTTATTCTTTATATTACCGTTATTTATATTCTGCAAGAGTATCTAGATATAAGAAATAACAAAATACACCATAAACGATAACCAAATAATGTATAATTCGTGTATTGACTTTTGTTTATTATTTATTGTATAATACCATTAAAAATATGCTTATTTAATTAATTCGAGAAAGATACTTTTAAATGGGGATTGTTTATGAAAAGGATTTTTAATAAAATTTTTATTGCTGGACTAAGTGCAGCAGTGCTTGCAACTGCTGTTCCAGCAATAGCAAAAATTCCATCAACAGATTTATCTGTAAGCGCCGCTTTATTAGATGAATCGCAAGTAAGTGTAGAAAGTCGTAAAATTATACCACTATATAAAAGATTTATAAACGGTGTAAACGCTGATGTAGAAGTTTGGGATTCAAGTAATGTTATTAGGGATGAATTCGAAGGTCCGGAGTTTTTAGAAAAATTTTCTATTGAAATTGAAGCTACAAACACATCGGCAGATGAATTAAAATCAATGGCTTATATGGGGTTTGACTCTATAAAAGGTGAATATATAGCCGGAGTCGGCAGTACTCTATCTGAATGTATAGAAACGAAGGAAAATACTTATGTTCTGAATTTCGATATTTGTGCTAATGGAGGATCTTATATTTTTCAGATACAGGGCTTAGATAATCTTGAAAACTTAAAAGTTAACTACTATTCGATTAGAAGTAATTACATTTATATGGTTGAAGCAACATATCCGGATGGTGACGGCATATGTGCTTTTTTACCCGATCCGGACAGCTTGACGAAAAAAGCTGTAGAAAACTGGGCGAAAAATCAATGCTTACTTGCTAACAGCTATAAGACTGTTACTGACAATAAAGGCTATGATACAATTTATTACTTTTTTAACGGCTCTCCGGGATATGCTTCTGCTTCCAGCATAACATGGAAGAATCTCAACAATGGATCGAAAAAGAAATCAGGAGTTATTCGTTATACCGAAGACGCAAGATTAGAAGAATATGACCTTATAAGATTAAATAATAAGTCTTTTAATTATTTTACAATGCACGAAATGTCGCATGTATATAATATGAATACTGCATTTGATGAATTATTTAATTTCAGAGATGATTTTGTTACAAATCCAAGAGCACTTGAAGCACTTAGAAAATTCGATGTAAATAACGAATACAAGGTCAGAAAGCTTGTTAATTCAGACTGGACACATAAGTTGCTTTCTTATGAAAAAGTGTATGAAGTAAACCATGCTTATAAAGCTGATGACGATTACATTTATTATTTTGCAAAGAATTTACTCGAATGCTGCGGCTGGAATAATCTTGAAACTTTTTATAGTGCAAGGTCCGCATCAGAGTACAGTGACTTAAATGCCGTTATTGACGATGCTGAAAGACTTATTGACGAACTCGGAATAAAAGTTGAAGATTTTGAGAGTAATACTATCAGCGGAAGAAAAAAAGATTATTTGAAGTTTGTAAATATGATGCGTTGGTTATACAGCGTAAGATCGGAAGAGCACACGTCTGAACTCCAGT
>JAFXEJ010000136.1 GCA_017513795.1 Ruminococcus sp. | reverse complement strand
GGCGAATACCGCAGTGCCATGAAAGGAGAAAGCTGGAAGATAGATCTCATTAATGTGATTGATGAGGTTATGAAGTCAGCCAAAACACAAAAGCAGTTCTGTTTCTTAATGCGACAGAAAGGATATAGCGTGAGGTGGGAGGAGTCTCGTAAATATATCACTTACACCTGTCCTAACGGTAAACGATGCCGTGACAACAGACTGCACGAACCAAGATACAGTAAGGAGATGATGCTTAATGAATTCAAAATTAGATCAGATGAAATCGGCTTCGAAATCAAATCTGGAAGAAGCGATGAACACACCACAGGCGACATTTGTTCTCGACAGCAACTGGAGAGCAGTGATAGCTCAGCTTACGTTACTCACCCAAGCGGTAGAACAGGTCAGCAAAGAAGTCACTCAGACTATGACAGAGGAAGAAATGATAACCTATCTGGACAATCAGCAAGTGATATTCAATCAGGTGGAAAACGAGTGCCGAAACATTCAGCAAACGACAGCGGAGCAGACAACCAACTCTCTGACGAGCTTAATCAGCCAATCGGAGAAACTGTCGTTACAGGCTGGGAAGCTGAGCGAGGAATTCTCCTCGCAGCGGAAAGAATTAGAAGAATGGAAGCACAGAACGCAATTGAAAATGCTCAGAGCGATTGTGATTTCGCAGACGGTGCTGCTCTTGTTATCGCTGGCATTGCAGATGTGGCTGCGATAATCGATGAGCCGGAGGAAGATGAGGACGTCGAGCGTCACAGTGACAGCAAGGTGCTGGCGGAGGAGATCCGACGCAAGGAAGCGTTGGGGATGCACATGGGATGAGGGGATAAAACGTCCCCTCACCACTCAGCAAAGGGCATCGCAAATACCGATACCCTATCTAAAATAATACGAAAAGGAAGATCTAAAATGAGTATCAGATTTATAGGAATAACAAGATGCAATCCGACTTTATTCGGAGAACTGGAGGACTATGGAAAGAATCAAAATCAGAAAAAGAGAATACACCCTCGAACCTGCACAGTGCCAGAATCAGGGCGATGCACAGTACCATGATCACTATCTGAACGGCGTGACATACCGTGTGTGGTCTGTCTTTGAGGGACAGACCAGTGCTGCGAAATCGCTCTCCGATCTCATGCTCCGCAGACTGGAAACGGGAGATGAAGTCGGGACTGTAACGGACGAGTTCGAGGAAATGATTCAGCGGAAGAACGCTTCTGCGATATGAACAAATTCCAAGCAACCGCTTATTGAGGTTGCACAAAGTTGAAAGCAGCGGGCAAATTCAGCTGGCTTTGTGCCGACAGATGTGGTATACTGTCGGTGCAAGGCTATGCGTGTCCGCTGCCAGAAAGGAGAATGATAATGCAGAAACACGCAGCATTATATTGCAGACTCTCGGTGGATGACGGCAGCTTCGGCGGCAGTGTGTCCATCGAAACGCAGAAAATTTTATTGGAACAGTACTGTCAGAGCCATGAAATCTCAAACTATGAATTCTATTGTGATGACGGCTACAGCGGTACAAACTTCAACCGTCCTGCATTTCAGCGAATGCTCTCGGATATTCATGCTGGGAAAATCAACCTTGTGGTTGTGAAAGACCTGTCCCGATTCGGTCGAAATTATGTGGAAGTCGGCTTGCAGGTAGAGCATTTCAAGGAGCAGAACGTGCGGTTCATTGCAGCTGATGACCACTACGATTCATCTGTTAACGAAGATGATCTGATGTTCCCGATGAGAAATGTTATGAATGAGATGTACGCACGTGACGTGTCAAAGAAAACAAAGGCTGCCAAGAAAGCCAAAGCAAGAGCCGGACAGTATATCGGTTCCAAGCCACCGTTTGGTTACAAGCTTGACCCCAATGACCGTCATCATCTTGTTATTGACGAGCCTGCGGCAGAGGTTGTCAGAAGAATATTCAGATTGACGGCAGACGGTGCAGGCTACAACAAAATCACAAGAATATTCAGAGAAGAAAAGGTGATGAATCCAATCACCTACTTCAACCAGAACAATCCCGACTACTTCAAGGCAGATTACTGGCGAAAGGAATTTGACTGGCATGTTACTTCCGTCAGAGCAATCCTCAACAACGAGGTTTATTTAGGAATGCTTATCTATGGAAAGCAGAAATGCAAGTCCATGAAAAGCAAAACCAAAGTAAAGAATCCTCGTGAGGAATGGATTATTGCAGAGAATACACATGAGCCTATTATCTCAAAGGAGCTTTGGGATACAGCACACAAGGTTATGAGTTCCAAACGCAGACCTGCCAAGACGGGAGAATTACAGATTTTCGCAGGACTCATCTACTGTGCAGATTGTGGACACTGTCTCACCTATGGTCAGAAACAGCGTAAAGACGGAACCTATTATGGAGCTTATGATTGCTGGATGTACAGAACGCACGGTAAGGAATACTGCCCCTCACACTATATCAACTACGACACTGTATACAACTTGGTGCTGATAAATCTGCGAACAGTATTATGGAACTACCGCAATAACGCACAGCAATTCAAGTCGATTCTGGAAAAGAAATTCCAGACAGATTCTGCAAAGGAAGCGAAGAAACTGCAAGCCGAATATGAGAAGAAGCAGAGACGCTTCGAGGAGATTGACCGCATTCTGTGTAAGCTGTACGAGGATAGTGCGTGAGGGAAAATTCCCGAAAGCCGCTATGAGGCGATGTCGGCACAGTATGAATCCGAGCAGAGGGAAATCAAGCAAGCACTCCCCGATCTGCGGCAGCGGATCGAACAGCTGAAAGCGGAGAGCGATGTCACGGATAAGTTCGTGAATCTCATTAAGAAGTACACGGTCATCGACCAACTGGATGCCGCCATTCTGAATGAGCTGATTGACAAAATCGTGGTGCACCACAAGGAAATAGCCGAGGATGGCAGAGTATTTCAGCAGGTTGAGATTTACTACCGCTTTATCGGCAAACTGGAACACGCCGCAGAATCGGAGAAAGCGGCATAGAATCGGGGTGAATGCCCCGTTTTTTAAAACGAATCAAACGTCGCTTTATAAACAACGCATGGTTGCAAGTTCGATTCTTGTCACCAGCTCCAATAAAAAACCGCCAAGAATAAAAAATCTTGGCGGTTTTTTATCATTGCAAATTTAAAATTCTTCATTCATAAGAGATATAATTGTTGAAAAAATCAAATCTACTTGCTTTTTTCACAAAATATGTTATAATTATCATAAAGAATTGTTCCAATAAGATAAAATCGGAATTATAGTATAATTAAGGAGGAGCCTATGCCACTTAAAATAGTAAGAAACGATATTACAAAAATGATGGTAGATGCCATTGTCAATGCCGCAAACGAATCACTTTTGGGCGGCGGCGGCGCAGATGGTGCAATTCACCGTGCCGCCGGTAAAGAGCTGCTGTCTGAATGCAGAACTCTTGGCGGCTGCAAAACAGGTGAGGCAAAAATCACGGGCGGATATAATCTTCCTGCAAAATATGTGATACATACAGTTGGTCCGGTTTATAAGGACGGAAAGCACGGAGAAAAAACCTTGCTTGAATCCTGTTATCGTGAATCTCTGTCCCTTGCAAAAAATCATGGTTGTGAAACGATAGCTTTCCCGCTTATTTCTTCAGGCGTGTACGGATACCCCAAAGATAAAGCACTGAAGATTGCCATTGACGTTATCAGCGACTTCCTTCTTGAAAACGAAATGACCGTCTATATCGTTATATTCGATAAAGCGGCATACGGAATCAGCGAGAAGCTTTTTTCGGACATTACTGAGTATATTGACGACAATTATGTAGCTCTGCACACCGATTATTGCCGTGAAAGCATGCCAATGTGTGCGCCTTTTAGTGCAGCTGCTGACTCTATTGACACCCCCATTCGCAAATCCAAGAAAAAGTTTTTTAAGGATGATCTTAATAAAAGAATGAAACAGATTGATGAGAGTTTTTCTCAGATGCTTCTGCGAAAAATCGACGAAAAAGGTATGACTGATGCTCAGTGCTACAAAAAGGCAAATATTGACCGCAAGCTGTTCTCAAAAATCCGCAGCGATATTCATTATAAGCCGAGCAAGCCTACTGCGATCGCATTTGCTATATCGCTTGAACTTTCACTTGAAGAAACTGAGGATATGCTCCGTAAAGCCGGATTTGCGCTTTCTCACAGTAATAAGTTCGATATCATCATCGAATACTTCATAAGCAACGGCAACTACAACATTTTTGAAATCAACGAGGCTTTATTTGCCTTTGATCAGGTTTTACTCGGGGCTTGATAATTTGTCGCCTGCCATGCGACCAAACCTTTCTTTGCATGTGCTATAATGAAAGCACAATAAAACAAAGGGAGGTTTTTCTATTATGAAAAACAATATTACTGAACTCGTGTTTATTCTCGACAGAAGCGGATCCATGGCTGGACTTGAAAGTGATACTATCGGTGGTTTCAACTCGATGATTAAAAAACAGAAAAAACAGGATGGCTTTTGCTATGTTTCCACGGTGCTTTTCGATAACGAGAGCGAGGTTTTGCACGACCGTGTAAAGCTTGCCGACGTTCCAAAAATGACTGACAAAGACTATACTGTTCGTGGATGTACTGCCCTGATTGACGCTATCGGCGGAGCAATACACCATATCGGGAATATCCACAAGTATGCCCGTGCTGAGGATGTGCCTGAGCATACAATGTTTATTATCACAACCGACGGTCAGGAAAATGCAAGCCATCGTTACACAAGCGAACAGGTAAAGAAGATGATTGAACGTCAGAAGGAAAAATACGGCTGGGAATTCTTATTCATAGGAGCAAATATTGATGCCGTTGAAACTGCTGCACGTTACGGTATCAGCAGCGACAGAGCCGTAAATTATAATGCTGATGCAAAAGGTACACATATTTTGTATGAATCTGTTGCCAAAGCTGTCTGCAACGTAAGAGCAAGTGCACCACTTTGCGCTAATTGGAGCAAGGATATCGATGCCGATTATCAGAAGCGTGGCAAAAAGAAAAGATAAGCATCATAAATTCACAGCTATAACACATTATCAGAAAACAGAAAGCCCGGAATTTCCGGGCTTTTCTTTGTTTTAATATCAGTCGAAGTAGAACAGATCTTCAAACTTCAAATCAAGTGCTATTGCAAGGATAAGCGCAAGCTTTGCAGTAGGCTGAAACTGTCCCGTTTCGATAGAGCTGATAGTGTTTCTTGATACACCGACTGTCTTAGCAAGCTCTGCCTGAGAAATCTTTTTTTCAGCCCGTACCTCTTTGAGTCTGTTTTTCAGAACAAGTGAATCATCCATAGGCAGCCTCGCATTATATATACATATCGCCAAGCATTCTGAGCGTCATCATAACATCAATTGCAGCGAGCCCGACTGCAACAGCAAGCCAGCCTTTGTCTTTCAGCTTTACGCCCTTGTATATATCCATTGATAAGTCTACAGTAAGAGCAATGATCCACAGCATGCGGTTGAATTTCTTTGTAACTATAAAGTGTACGATAGTGAGTATGGCAACAACGACATACATCACGATTATGCCTATACGACCTGCATTGCTTTCAACGCTCAGCTTATAGAGGTCACGTTCCTTGTTCTCCTGACGGCTTTTCTCCAGAATCTCATCTTTTGTCATAATTAAAAACTCCTTTTTTATTATTGCCAAGTTCACTTGGCGTTTGGTATGTTTATATTATACACTTGCCAAGTTTTCTTTGCATTTCTACTTTTTCAGCAAAATCTGCACTCGATACAGCGGTTGTACTATGCAAAATATACAACGAATTTTAAAAAAGAAAAGCGTGAAACAGCAAAACCATTTCACGCTTATATTTTTCATGCAATATATATTTTATCAGGTAGACTGAATAGCATACTTTTTCATGTAATCTTCAACCTGATCCTTGAATTCCTTGCCTGAATTCTTGAGAACATTGATATACTCATGGATATCAAATGCATGTGCATTTTCTTCGATAATACATACAGCGATATTTGAGCAGTGATCTGATGTACGTTCAAGATCAGTAAGAAGATCATTAAGAATAAAGCCGTTTTCGATAGTACATTCACCATTCTTGAGACGAGTGATGTGGTTATTCTTGATCATGCTGCGGAGATTATCAATTGTTTCCTCAAGAGGCTCGATCTTCTGAGCAACCTTGAGATCGTTATTGCAGAATGCAGCAAGTGACATATCAAGAATCTCATCGACAGCAGCAATCATAACAGCAAGTTCCTTTTCAGCGCTTGGAGTGAATTCAGATTTCTTTTCATAGCGCTCTGTAGCTGTTTCAGCAATATTCTGAGCATGGTCAGAGATACGCTCAAAGTCACCGATGAGGTGGAGCAGTGTTGAAACTGAACGTGAATCGTGCTCGCTGAGATCCTGACTGGAAATCTTTACAAGATAAGTTCCGAGCTTGTCCTCATAAACGTCAACAACGTTTTCAATTGCGCCGATTTCAATAGCCTTTTCCTTATCGTATTTACCGATAACAAGTCCGATTGCTTCCTTGATATTTTTAATGGAAATGTCACCCATTTTCATAGTAAGCTCACGGCACTTTTCAACTGCGAAAGAGGGAGACTGAAGGAATCTTTCGTCGAGAATACGGAATTCCTGTTCAAAGTCGCCTGTATTTTCGTTGGGATCACCTTTGATAGTGATATATGCAAGCTTTTCAAGAACCTTTGTAAAGGGAAGAAGTATGAGTGTTGTTGATACGTTGAATATCGTATGAACAACAGCAATTTTCACTTCATTTACCGAGCCGTCTATAAAGCTGAATCCGACAACTGCATTGAGAATATAGAACAAACTGAGGAACAGCAGAGTTCCGATTATATTGAAATAGAGATGAACAATAGCAACACGCTTAGCATTTTTCGATGTTCCAACAGATGAAAGCATTGCTGTAACACATGTACCGATATTCTGTCCGAGAATAATTGGAAGTGCCGAGCCGAATGTAATAGCGCCTGTCGAAGAAAGTGACTGGAGAATACCAACTGAAGCAGAAGAAGACTGAATAATCGCTGTGAGCAGCGCACCAGCAAGGACGCCAAGAACAGGATTCTGGAAAAGGAGAAGTATCTCTTTGAATTTATCATTTTCCTTGAGAGGTTCAACAGCGTCGCCCATCATGGTCATACCAAACATAAGTACAGCAAAACCAACGAGGATCGAAGCAAGATCCTTCTTTTTGCTTGATTTTGTAAACATTATAATTCCAACGCCTATAACTGCAACTATAGGGGCAAAAGACGATGGTTTCAGCATATTAACAGCAATATTATCACCGCTAACACCTGAAAGAGATAGAACCCATGCTGTAATGGTCGTACCGATATTAGCACCCATTATGATTCCGATAGCAGAACTCAGCTTCATGATACCAGCATTTACAAAGCCGACTACCATTACCGTTGATGCTGATGACGATTGAATTACAGCTGTAACAGCAGCACCTAAGAGAACAGATTTTAAGGGATTTGAAGTCAGTCTTTCAAAGATAGATTCAAGCTTTCCGCCTGCCATTTTTTCCAGACCGCCGCTCATAACATTCATTCCGTAAAGAAACAGCGAAAGTCCTCCAAGCAATGATAAAACTGAAAATATATCAAACGTATCCATAAAATTTTATCCTTTCCAATACCTGAATACTATATATACAAAACCCATTTATTCTTTTCTATATACAAACGCTGTCTCAGACGAGTTCCTTCTTAATAGCAGCAAGAAGCTCATCGTATGTCTCAAATGCCGGATATTCGGGATAATCAGCCTTGATAGCGTCAGTGCTTCTGAACAGGAAGCCTGCCTTGCTTGCCTTTATCATTCCAAGGTCGTTGAAGCTGTCGCCGCTTGCGATAGTCTCATAACCAATGGACTGAAGTGCTTTTACTGTTGTAAGCTTTGACTGCTCGCAGCGCATTTTAAAGCCTGTGATCTCGCCGTTTTCAGCAACTTCAAGAGTATTGCAGAAGATTGTGGGCATACCAAGTTTTTCCATGAGAGGAGCGGCAAACTGTGTAAACGTATCGCTGATAATGATAACCTGACAGAGTGAACGAAGCTCATCAAGGAACTCCTTTGCGCCCGGCATAGGATCAATTTTTGCGATAGTTTCCTGAATTTCCTTTAAGCCAAGACCGTGCTGTCTGAGGATGTCCAGACGCCAGTTCATGAGCTTATCGTAATCAGGTTCATCACGGGTAGTGCGCTTCAGTTCGGGAATTCCGCTTGCTTCAGCAAAAGCGATCCAGATTTCGGGAACGAGTACGCCTTCAAGATCGAGACAAGTAATATACATTGACATGGTAGATTCCTCCTGTAAAAAAATACATATTTATTATACTACAAAATACGTCTTTTGTCAAACATCAAATTAATGAATAAAAAGCAGAAAAAGTGTGAAAAAAATAACAGAATATGGTGATTTCCCTCGAAAAGTGATAATATTATGAAATATTAATGATGAAGCAATGACTTTTTGCTGAGAAATAATTACATTTCGTCGCTCCGCTTGACAAAAGCATTCAGTTTGTGTATAATAAAAGCATAAGAATAAAAAGTTCCGGACGCAGTTCCGGAATCCTCGAAAACATGAAAGGAAGATTCAAATGAACAGTTTAAAGAAAAGACTTATTTCTCTTGTTCTTCTTACTTGTGTAGCACTCTCATCATTTGTAGGATGCTCAAACAATGATAAGAGCAGCAAGAAGGATGATTCATCAGACAATAATAAAACATCTCAGACAGATGCAGCTACTGATCCGGCTGAAAAAACAACTGCTGCTCCCATACTGGACAGCCCTATTGAATTCGTAACAGACGAAAACGGAAACTTCATCAGCTTCCCGATGCAGTCTGCTGAGATCGGCAACGTTTCAGGCGGAGAAAGCAACAGCGGCGGCCTTGATCTGAACGGTCAGGATCCTGAATCAATTGACGTTTCTCCCTCTATCCCCTCCTCCTCCAACAGCGAACCCGCTACTGAGGTTGTTGAGGTAACAAATCCTCAGGGTGAGCCTGTAACTGACGACGCCGGAAATAAGACTACTGAACACGTTACTGTAGCCGGCACTGAAAACAAGGCTGAGGATTACAAGAGCGTTACAACCGGAAACTACATCCTCTGGATGGATATATCCAAAAACGAAGACTTCATTTTCAACGATGAATTCGTAAAGATCACTTTTGAAGTGAAGGAAGGAATTCCGGACGGCGAATATCCGATCACATTTGTAACAGACTTCTCTACAATCAAGGGCGTTACACTCAACCCCACAAAGGTTATCAATGGTTCTATCACTGTCGGCGGTGATGCAAAGAAGGGCGAAGACGTTTCAAACATGAGCGAATTCGTGGTTTACGGCGATAATGTAAGCTGCAAGCAGGGCGAAACAGTTGATTTCTATATTCGCACAAAGAACAATCCCGGACTTGCTGCTACACTTCTTTGGTTCTATTACGATTCAAATGCTATGACCGTAAAGACAAACAGCGTAAAGCCTGCCGGTGAATTTGCAGAAATATCAAAGCGTCTTGATTCAAACGCATAATTTGAACAGAATATTCTTCAGATGAGAGCAGTTTATCTGCTCTCATTTTTTTATGACACATAACAATCCAACGCAAAATTTGATAATTATGTAAATTTGTATTTTCAGTTTTCATATTAATAAAATATTAAGATTTAAAAGTGAGAAATTTCGCTAAAAAGATACAAATGTGTATTATTGTGTACAAATGTATATTGTAATAAATCGTGATATGCGCTATAATACAAACAGCAAATGAATATTACAGGTATTTATTGATCGGAACCCTCCCCCTCTCATAATAGCCGAATATAATACCATTTCTTTTGCTTACCATAAAGATTTATGGTAAAACATAATACAAATTTCATTTTCATTTGTAATTTTTCATGTTTTCTATTCTCAATAATTTTTTTAACTTATTGTAAGTTCTGATTCACAGTGCTATGCGGATCTCCGCAGAATCGGACCCATCCTTCCTGAACGGAAGGTTTTTTTTGCTTTGTGAAACTTGCGTGAAAAATTATATAATTTGCTTGACAAGTTCTATAATCTATGATATATTATTCTCAGAGGTGAATCCAGTGAAAAAAAGTGTATACAGTCTTGTTCTTGCTGACGACGTTATCAGAGCCGTCGATCGTGAAGCTGCAAGAATCGGCACAAGCAGATCAAATCTTATAAATCAGATACTCGCCGCTCAGCTTTCATGTATAACTCCTGAAATGCGTATGCGTGATATTTTCGGCTTTCTGACCGACTTTATCGGCAGCAGCTTTCAGATCCAGCAGCAGACTTCGGCATCCCTGATGACCATGCGTACCGCTCTCGAATACAAATACAGACCGGCAATTAATTACCGTGTGGAACTCGACCGCTCCCCTGACGGCTATATCGGTACTCTGCGTGTTCACATACGAACCCAGAACGCAAATCTTATAGAAATGTTCAACACCTTCTTTCTGTACAGAATCGCTATGGAAACCGCTCAGCTGAGACTTTACGGCTATGAATCCTGTCCATGTACTCTTACTGCCGGAATCTTTACCAGAAAGCTGCTTAATACCGGACTTGACGGTCAGCAGACCGCTCAGGCTATAAGCTTCTACCTCGATAATCTGAACAATTCGGTTCAGACTTACTTTTCGGATCCGTCCGGTCTGAGGGAATATTCTCCACGACTGGAGGCACAATACAAATCAACGCTTGAAAAATATGTGATTTAGGAGGAAATGATATGAATTCAGAAAAATTAACACAGATGTCTATCGACGCCATCAGAAAAGCCCAGAGCATCGCCGTTATGCAGTCAAACAGCATCATTGAGCCGATTCATATTCTTGCTGGACTTTTAAAGCAGGAAAACGGTCTTATTCCGCAGCTTCTGAAGAAAATGAACATTGACGCCGATATTTTTGAAGCAGAAACAGATAAAAAAATAGGTATGCTCCCAAAAGTTACAGGCAGCGGAAGAAGCAGTAATATCGGGCTTTCCGCTGAAGCAGACCGCCTTATCACGACTGCCGGACAGACTGCTGAAAATATGAAGGACGAGTATATCTCCGTTGAACATCTCGTTCTCGCTCTCATCGACTGCAAGGACAAAGACATAAATCAGCTTTTCAGAACTTTCGGTATTACCCGTGAAAGCTTTCTCGGAGCACTTATGACGGTCAGAGGAAGTTCCCGTGTAACAAGTGAAAATCCGGAAGACACTTACGATGTACTGACAAAATATGGTCAGGAACTTGTCTCTCTCGCTCGTCAGAACAAGCTTGATCCCGTTATCGGCAGAGACAGCGAAATCAGAAATGTCATCAGAATACTCAGCAGAAAAACGAAAAATAATCCTGTTCTTATAGGTGAACCTGGCGTCGGCAAGACCGCTATCGCTGAGGGACTCGCTCTCAGAATCGTTGCCGGCGATGTTCCTGACAGTCTTAAAAACCGCAAGGTATTCTCCCTTGACATGGGCGCTCTCGTTGCCGGAGCTAAATACAGAGGCGAATTTGAGGAACGTCTAAAGGCTGTTTTAGGTGAAATCAAAAACAGCAACGGTCAGATCATACTTTTCATCGACGAACTGCATACCATTGTAGGTGCCGGAAAAACTGACGGTGCTATGGACGCCGGAAATCTCCTCAAGCCCATGCTTGCAAGAGGCGAACTTCACTGCATAGGTGCGACTACCCTCAACGAGTACCGCAAGTACATTGAGAAAGATCCAGCTCTTGAAAGACGTTTTCAGACCGTTCTGGTCGATGAGCCAGCTGTTGAAGATACAATTTCCATTCTTCGTGGACTCAAAGAGCGATACGAGGTATTCCACGGCGTAAAAATCCACGATAATGCGCTTATTTCAGCCGCAGTACTTTCCAATCGATATATCACTGACAGATTCCTTCCTGACAAGGCTATCGACCTCATCGACGAAGCCTGTGCTACTATCAGAACAGAAATGGATTCCATGCCCACTGAACTTGATGTGATAAACCGCAGAATAGTTCAGCTTGAAATCGAAGAAGCCGCCCTCAAAAAAGAAAGCGACTCAATTTCAAAAGAGCATCTTGAAGAAATCCAAAAGGAACTTTCTGAGCTTCGTGACAGATTCAGCACCATGAAGGCACGTTGGGAAAACGAGAAAAATGATATTTCAGCCGTTCAGAAGCTTCGTGAGCAGATAGAAGCTGTAAATATCGAGATAGAACGTGCCGAAAGAGGTATCGACTGCGACACGAACAAAGCCGCAGAACTTAAATACGGACGTCTGCCACGTCTTCAGAAAGAGCTTGAACAGCTCGAAAAACAGGCTGAATCCGACATGGAAAAAGGCAGACTGCTTCGTGACAAGGTAACAGAAGAAGAAATTGCAGAAATCGTCTGCCGCTGGACGGGAATTCCGGTTTCAAAGCTAATGGAAGGCGAAAAGGAAAAGATTCTTGGTATGGAAGAACTCCTGCACAAGCGTGTTATCGGTCAGGATGAAGCTGTACAGAAGGTCAGCGAAGCAATTCTGCGCTCCCGTGCCGGAATTCAGGACCCCGACAGACCTATCGGTTCCTTCCTTTTCCTCGGTCCTACCGGCGTCGGCAAAACCGAACTTGCAAAGGCTCTTTCAGAAATTCTTTTCGACAGTGAACGCAGCATGATACGCATTGACATGAGCGAATACATGGAGAAATTCAGCGTAAGCCGCCTTATAGGAGCGCCTCCCGGATATGTCGGATATGACGAGGGCGGACAGCTTACTGAAGCCGTGAGAAGAAAGCCGTACTCTGTAATCCTCTTTGATGAGATAGAAAAAGCGCATCCGGATGTATTCAACATTCTTCTTCAGGTTCTCGACGACGGAAGAATTACCGATTCACAGGGCAGAACTGTGGATTTCAAGAATACCGTCATTATTCTTACATCGAATCTCGGTTCTCCGTATATCCTCGACGGAATCGACAGCAGCGGCGAAATTACAGATGAGGCACGTTCAAAAGTAGACGCCCTCCTTAAAACACAGTTCAGACCTGAATTTCTCAATCGTCTTGATGAAATAATCTTCTACAAACCGCTGACTAAGAATAACATCATGAACATAATTGATCTTATGCTCGCTGATCTTCAGAAACGTCTGGAAAATAAACACATCTGCATAAATGTTACTGAAAATGCCAAGAATTATATCATAGACTGCGGATATGATCCGAATTTCGGTGCACGTCCGCTGAGAAGATTTATCCAGAGCAAAGTTGAAACTCTTGCCGCTAAAAAGCTTATTTCTGACGATCTTTCTGCCGGAGATACTATTACTATAGACCTCGATGAAAATGGAAATCTTATCGCTGAAACATAATTTCCTTACACTTTTTTAAGCCCCTCAGCACTACAAAAGGCTATTCACAGGCGTTTTATCGTTTTTATGAATAAAATCTATGCGATATAAAGCTAAATACAGGTCATTTTGTCAATTTTTTTCCAGATTCTTGACAAATCGCTTCAAAGGGTATATAATTCAATAGTAAATTAAATAAACGGAGGATAAAAAAATGACAAAAACTGAACTTATCAGCGTTGTTGCTGAAAAAACAGAAAGCACAAAGAAAAATGCTGAGGCTGCTGTAAATGCTGTTGTAAGCGCAATCACAGAAGCTCTCGTAAGCGGCGAAAAGGTTTCTATCGTTGGCTTCGGTACTTTTGAGGTTCGTGACCGTAAGGAAAAGCAGGTTCTCAATCCCCAGACAAAGCAGATGATGACTACTCCCGCTTCAAAAGCTCCTGCATTCAAGGCAGGTCAGGCTCTCAAGAGCGCTGTAAACAAGTAATTTAAGGAGGAATTTATTATGCCAAGATCATCTAAGAAGTCTACTGCAAAGGCTGAGACAGCTGTAGAAAAGGAAATCGTTGCTGAGACAACTGCTGAGACTGTAGTTGAAGCTGCTCCCGCAGAAGTTAAAAAGCCCGCTGCTAAGAAGACAGCTGCTAAAAAGCCCGCTGCTAAGAAAACTGCTGTAGAAAGCAAGGTAGTTATCCAGGCTAACGGTTCTGAAGCTACTGCTGAAGATCTCGTAAACAAGGCTATCGCTGCTGCTGATGTTAAGACTGTAAAGAAGGTTGACGTTTATGTAAGACCTGAAATCAACAAGGTTTACTACGTTATCAACGGCGATGTTCTCGGCGAATTCGACCTCTTCTGATCATTTTTTGATTATATAGATTATGCCACCTCAGGCACGTTAACTCTCATCCCTGTCTGCGCTCTGCGCTTTCAGGGATTTTTCTTTATTGCTAAAATAATCATTCTGCACTATTCAGCACTGCTTGTGAAACAGACAGAATATTAGCAAAAAATCATTGACATCATTATATAAATACAGGCTGATGCATCATATGATACATCAGCCTTTTTTAATTATTTAAGCTCAATCATCCCTCGTTATATCTCTGAAGGAACTGCTTTGTACGTTCATTTGCAGTATTTCCGAAGAGCTGTTCCGGAGAACCCTCCTCAACTATAACGCCGCCCTCCATGAAGATTACATGGTCAGCAACATCACGGGCAAAAGCCATTTCATGAGTAACAATAACCATTGTCATACCGTCAGCAGCAAGTTCTCTGATTACTTTAAGAATCTCCCCTGTCAGTTCGGGGTCAAGAGCAGAAGTCGGCTCATCAAAAAACAGCATTTCCGGATTAAGCGCAAGTGCTCTTGCAATTGAAACTCTCTGCTGCTGTCCGCCGGAAAGCTCACAGGGATAAGACTTTGCTTTATCGGCAAGTCCCATTTTTTTCAGAAGCCGCATAGCCGTTTTCTCTACATCTGCCTTCCCCTGTTTGAGAACTCTCACCGGAGCCTCAGTTATATTTCTGAGAACGCTGAAATGCGGAAACAAATTGAAATTCTGGAATACAAGACCTATTTTCAGTCTTATATCACGGAGAGTCTTGGAGTCAGCATAGACTGTCTTACCCTTATTGTTCTTGACGAGCATATCCATGCCGCATATTCTGATTTCGCCGCCGCTTGCCTTTTCAAGCTGATTGATGCAGCGGAGAAGGGTGGATTTTCCGCTTCCGGAGGGACCTATAACAGCCACGACCTCGCCCTTTTCAACGTTGAAGGAAATATCCTTCAGAACCTTGAGCTGTCCGAAGCTCTTGGAAAGATTTTTTACTTCAAGCATAGCCATAACGCAGTTCCTCCTTATTTGTAATAATTGAGCTTCTTCTCAATAACCGCTGTAATCACGGTCAGTATCATAGCCAGTACAAAATAGAAGGCACCTGCTATAAACAGCGGAGTAAGTGAGCTGTAATTCTGCATCTGCTGCTTTGCTTTAAGTGTGATTTCAGCATAGGCAACAACGTTTGCAAGCGAAGTATCCTTGATAAGTGTGATAATTTCATTTGAGCTTGCTGGTACTACTCTTTTGATTACCTGTGGAAGAATAATTCTGAAAAACGTCTGAGGTTTTGTAAAGCTCAAAGCAGCAGCGGCTTCATATTGTCCTTTAGGGATAGATTCTATACCGCCTCTGAATATTTCTGCAAAATAAGCAGCGTAATTCAGCACAAACGCCACAAGAATGGCGTTGAACATATAATTTTCGTCCTTTATATTGACATTTTCAAGAATATTCTGAATAAACGACGGCATATTTTCCTGTACCCTGAGCATTGGTATCGCATAGAATGCTACGATTATCTGCAGCATAAGCGGCGTACCTCTCATGATGAGTATGTATAGATTCGTCAGCCACGAAATCGGCTTGATCCTGCACATTTTCAGAAGCGCAACTATCATTCCGAGAGGCACGGCATAAAGCAGAGTAAATCCGAAAATTCTCAGTGTAGGTACGATATACTCCGATAGTATTTCGACAACTTTAAGTATTTCTTCGCCTGTCATAAGTGTTTCTCCTATTGAATTTATTTAAGAACTGCATAAAAAGTCCAAACAGCATATGCTGTTGGACTTTTTATAAAATATCTGTAATAATTACTTAACTGTAGTAATATCGCTTCCGAACCACTCTGTAGAAATTTTGCCGAGAGTACCGTCAGCCTTCATTTCGCCGAGAATCTTCTGAACCTCATCTCTGAGCTTCTGATCGTTCTTGCGGAAACCGATAGCATATTCTTCTTCTTCAAGACCGTCAGGAAGAATCACATAATCCTTGCCGCTTGAAGTAATTTCATACTCTGCAACAACTGAATCAAGGAAAACAGCATCTACAAAGCCGAATTCCATCTGCTGGAGAGCCTCAATGTTTGTAGCCATAGCCTGAATTGAACAGCTGCTTCCGATCTCGCTTCCTTCGAGAATTGTCTGTGCAGTAGAACCGTTCTGTACACCGATAGATGCATCTGCAAGGTCGCTCATTGTTTCTGCATC
>JAFXEJ010000135.1 GCA_017513795.1 Ruminococcus sp. | reverse complement strand
GTAGTGATTTCATCTGAAAACCATACGCCGTGAAAGTTTGATTCAGAAAACAAGTTTTCTGAAAATCCTAATACTTTAATTCCGTTTATTTCGTTTGGTATTTTAAGGTAATTAACACTTCCACAATAGTTGGTTATTATTCCATCGTTGTTAATTTCAAACATATCGTTAGTTCCTAATGTAGCCGCTTGTATTAATTCAGAAACGTATTCACTTCTGAACCCATCTTCACTGTAAGCAACTGCGTGTATAAAAAAGAAATCATCTTCAATAATGATAGGCTCTTTTTCGTTGTATAAGACCCCGTTATCTTTTGAAGGGTATGTCTGGTCCATTGTATAGTAAACAACAGAATTTTGGGGAACTGTTATTTTAATCTCTGCTTTACCTTCATATATCTCATTTTCATTGTTGATTATGGGTGTTTCTGCTCTTTTTAAACTTGATGCTCCAATTGCATCAATAATTCCGTAACCATACATATTAACAATTCCTTCAAGATCACTTTCATCAGCAGTACTTTCAACTCTTATTTGAAGTTGTTTATTGCTTTCGCTCGGATAAAGTGTTTTCAACAAGGCATATAGCGAAACAGTTAAAGGCGACGAGAACGATGTTCCGGAAGTTAACACATATTTGTCATTAGGGCTTGCTACGGGAATATCCTCGCCCGGCGCCATAACACTTACTGATTTACCTCTGCTTGACCATGAGGTCGGGTAGTTAATAACACTTGAAGCAGCAACAGAAATAACACCATCGATTGAAGTAGGAACCGAATACTGATAGTCTATATCTACATTGTAGTTTCCGGATGAAGAAATAACGAGGCATCCTTTTTCTATAGCAGATTTAATAATACTTTCTGCTAAATCCTGTTCTTCCTTAGATGTACCCCAAAATGAAAAGCTCATATTAACGATGTCTACTTCATCTTCTGCCGCTTGCAAAACGCCTGCAATGAAACCTGAAAATGATCCATTACCTTTGTGACTAATTTTATAGTTTGAAACTTTTACATTTTCAAGTGTATTATCAACAATAACGCTTGTGACGTTTGTCCCGTGACCATATTCAGTATCATTTTCACTTTTTTCCACACCGTCTCCAGAGGAATTAAAACTTTTTTTAATTAATCTGCCTTGAAAAAACTCGTGTCCAAGATCTACTCCAGAATCAAGAACTGCAACTTCAATTTGAGGCAGATCTGCTAAAATATAATTTGACTTAATATAATCCATCAGTTCATACATACCTGTAACTTGACTGCCCCACGAATCAAGCCTTTCGGGTACTTCTTCTTTATAAGTGATTTGATTGCTTTGGTCAACGGTGTAATTTGATGACGCATCAAATACTCTGTCACAAAAAACGTCTTCAACATAATAACATTCAGAATAAAAGTCAAAGGCATTCTTTGTATCTTCTTCGTTTTCAAACTGAACTATGTGATAATCTAAAAAACCACTTGCAATCCCGACAGAATTCAGTTTGTCCGGTGTAGTGTCAGATTTTACTATTAATCGGCAAGTCTGAAACGTTGTGTCTTCAGTTTCATTAACGGAAAGGGCATAAGATGAAGTTTCTAATTTTTCTTCGTTTTCAGCAACAAATACTTTATCAGCATCATTTTCTTTTATCAGCTTAATCGTTTGGTTTATAAACGACTGAATATTATTTTCTTCTGCTTTTGCAATCAATGGTTTTTTCATACCGAATACAAACGTTGAAGAAAAGATAATAACCGATAGAAACATGCTTATAAATTTCTTCATAACAGCACCTCCATATATAATACGATTCGCAAAATGTTTCGGTCTATATTTATTCACATAATAAAATAACCAACGAAACAAATATACAATTGTTCTTTTGCGCCGAACAGCTTTGTTAAACTAAACATATAAGATATTCGATGCTGTTTCAATAACAAATTTAGAACTGCTGATTTTTCTTGTCGAAATGCAGATTGATGAAGAATAAATTATATTATATACTAATCTTGGTGATAAAAATGAAAATACTTATCTGCGATGATGAAATTCAATATGTTGATAATCTGAAAGTTCATATTGAAGAGTATATGAAATGTAAAAACATAAGCTTTGAAATTGATACTGAGTGTAATCCGCACAACATTATTTCAAACGAATGCGTTTATCAGCTTGTATTTCTTGATATTCAAATGGATGAAATTGACGGAATATCACTTGCAAAAGTGCTGAAAGAACGCAACAACAAAGTGGTCATATTTTTCGTCACATCGTTCAAGGATTATCAGGACGAGGCAATGGATTTGCGTGCTTTCAGATTTTTTGAAAAACCCATTGACCCGATAAGATTAAAATCAGGTCTTGACAAAGCAATAGAATATATTGATGAAAGCTATGTTGATTTTTATCTTTATGCCAACAATGAACAAAAACGCATTCTGACCGATGATGTGATTTATGTTGAAAGAATCAACCGTCAGGTTACGCTTGCCACAAAAGACGGCAACTATACTACACGGGAATCTTTTGACGATTGGTGCGAAATATTGCAGAACTCATTTTTCTACAGAGTTCATAAATCGTTTATTGTAAATCTTCATTATGTTTCAAGCTACAGATATGATGAGCTTATTCTCGAAAACAAAATCAGAATTCCGATTGCATCAAGGCGTCAGGCGGATTTTCATAAATTCTGGTTCGCCTATTTAAGGAGACGGTAGTTGTGTTAATAAATCTACTTTTCATTTTCACATTTTTTGTTGAAATGCTTATTTCAACATTGTTTTTAAGCTCTGTATCCGAAAGAAAAAATTCGTTACCGATAACAATAATTTCAGGTGCACTTTTATTTGAAATCGGAGCATTGATTAACATTTTTGTCGTGAGTACGGTATGGCTCAATGTTCTTTTTTCGTTTGTTGCGAACCTTGCTTTTTCACTTTGTTTTTTCAAAATAAAGAAAGTACGGGCGGTGTTTTATTCACTGCTTCTTGTTGCAGTATCAACAATCATTGAGCTTATAACTATCTTTGTTATTTCCTCACTGACCGAAACATATATAACCAACTATGAATCTGAACCTATTATTCTCACGGTCGAAATAATAATAAGTAAAATATTATATTTTTTGATTGCAATGTTGCTTGCAAGATTTGCCGATAAAAACAACCAGACAATTAAAACACCTGCTACATTCTACATCTTCCCGATAATAACTTCGGTTGCCGTAATCGGTTTTTGGTATATCAGTCTGAATGAAGTTATAGAGTATAAAAATCAGATAATCCTTGCAGGGATAAGTGTTCTGCTTTTCCTTGCAACAATTCTTGTGTTTTTCGCTTATCGGTTTAACGCACAAAGAGAAAACAAGTTGCTGCTGCTTCAACAGGAGCAGGACAAAATCAAAACCGATATGGTTTATTATGATGTCCTTGAAAAGCAGAATGATAATCTTCGCATATATGCCCACGATGCAAAAAATCATCTTGCAGCTATAAAAAGTCTTAATACCAATCCGCAGATAGACACCTACATTTCCGAAATGATTAAAAAGCTTTCGGAATACAGTAACGTTTGTCACAGCGGAAACAGAATCGTTGATGTTATTGTTAATAAATATATTACTGAATGTAAGATTAACGGGATTGATTTTGAGTTTGATATTAAGAACAACAATCTGTCTTGCATTGAATATTATGACACGGTAACGATTCTCGGAAATCTTCTCGACAATGCCGTCGAAGCTGTCAGCGTTGCGAAAGAAAAGCATATCTCTTTTGAAACTGATTTCAGAAATAATTTTTCAGTTATTATTATTTCAAACAGTTGTGACCGTAACCCGTTAAACGAAAACGGAGACATAACGGAAACGACGAAAAGCAACAAACGCCTGCATGGCTTTGGACTGAAAAGTGTCAGAAAAACAATTAATAAATATAACGGTGATATAGCTTTTGATTATGATTCCGGCAAAGGGATTTTTGTGGTTACTGTAATGATTGAAAACAGTTATAAATGAATTGATTTGTTTTTGAAAGCTTAACATTTTTGTTCTTTTGAAACGGGAAAGAAATGATCGAAGATTAAAAATGCAAACAGCACAAAAAGTCCCTTTAATAATTTTCGAATAAATTAATTTACTATGCTTAATAGGAAGTGAAAAACATGCAGGAAAATTGTTTGATTATTGACATTGCTAAGAAGTTTATTGATTACATTTCTAATAATTCTACATGGATAAAAGATATTTCTTGGGTAATCTTTACTTTCGTTGCAACTGTTATTGCTATTCTTACATATGCAAATGCAAAAAAGTCGGTATTTCAGCCATTAAATTCAGAGGTTATTAAACATCAAACCAAAATGTTTGTAGATTTATATGAACTTATCAAGGGGAATCTTTTTGAAAAAATAGACTACGAAACAATCTTTTTTGTGACTTTCTATGGATGTATGCAAGAACTTGGATTTAAATTTAATTGTTCCCCTGAAATTTCTGAAGAATTGGAAAGAATTAATAAATTGCCGCATGTCTTTGTCGTAGGGCAACCTCCATCTGGTTTTCAAGAATTGGATAACTTTATTCCTAACCAAATATATAATGTTTGCGATTTTCCAATAGAATCGGGAAAACCTTTAGCTTTAGTTACAATTGCCGAAACAGTAAAAAATATGAACTTTTTAGAGGAATTACAAAGTATAATAAACGATCCTTTCTTGCCCGAAAAGGCTAAAAAAATTCTTTTGGAATTATATGAAGATATTATTGAAAATCAAACTGGAAATATATATAACTATTTGAGTGAATTAATCAATAATGTTTGGTTAAATGATAATATTAACGTAGAAAAAGAAGCAATTAATGCTTATAATTGTTTTGTTGAAAATGCAAAAGATCATATTGCAGAGCAAGAAAAGATATTTAAAATAATTAGCGAATATTTAAGAGTTAATAAACTGTTTAAATGAATTATTATAAAAATATCTGGTTTAGCTTCTTATATTAGTGTGAGATTAAATAATTCACATAAACATAGTGTTTGGTTATAACAAATACCGTCAAAACAAATTTCGCTTTGTTCTCTCGATTCAAAAAAGAATCAACAGTACAGCAACCTTGTATGGCTACCGCTTTTCCATACTTTTCTTAAACTCGTCTGGTACTACAATGGAAACTATATTCATTCAAGACTACTCCCCGATTCCGTTATGGAGTCGGGGGCTTGCTTTTTTCATACGTTTGCATTATTTAGACAATATGCTCTTCATTTGCTTTGTTCAGAAAGACAAAATTTAAACAAGCGGTAACCGAATTTATATTCTTTAAAATAAGGTGTTATTTATTAAGCAAAAGCAGAATCGATGTTTTGTTGACAACTGAAGGCAACAGTATTCGTCGGTTATTGTTGTAACTGTTCATTACAATACATATAGGTGATAAGAAGCGAACAGTTTGTTGCAATTAAACTTTTCTTTTTATCGGTCGTTTCTTTGCTCAAAGCTGCCCTTAGCAGCTCATTTGCCTTCATTTCAATATTAAAGGGTATTAGTGTAACCTATGTGTCGCAGCTTGTCTGCGGGCTTTACGGCTGATTTACAACATAAGGGTAATGTCGGCAACCGCTTGCCAATGTATACGGCAAGCAACTGACCTTTTGCATCAGCGTTTGTGCTTGCTGGCTCCGCTCTACAGCTGAAAAAAGAGCATAAGTGTAATTCATAATCCATCATAAGGGTAAATAAATATTGTTAAATATAAATAGGTGTCAGTATCAACTGTCAATTCCCCCCTTAAAGGGGGAATATAAAATTGACAGGTTTTACTGACACCTTTATTTATTTTGCCTATGAATTGTAAATATCAGTTTTGCTTTGAATTGTAAATGCCTTTCCGGTCTTGCTCACTTTGCCTGAAGATTGTAAAGCGTTCTAATCGGACAACGGATTTTTGCATAGCACCAGTTTGTTTTGCGTTTTTGCAAACGTATTCTTACATACTTTAAATGAATAAATGTTTTGCCAAAACAAACTTATTTGAAAACATTGCAATTTCTTTGAAATGAGTTTTTTGCTTTCATTCTTACATACTTTCCTTGAGGATTGGAAAGCAGTCTAATCGGACAACGGATTTTTGCATAACAAAAAATTTGTTTTGCGTTTTTGTAAACGTATTCTTACATACTTTATGTGAATAAACGTTTTTTGGTTAAACAAACTTATTTGTAAAACAATGCAATTTCTTTGAAATGAGTTTTTTGCTTTCATTCTTACATACTTTCCTTGAGACTTGGAAAGCAATCTATTCGGATAACGGATTTTTGCACAACATTAAATTTGTT
>JAFXEJ010000134.1 GCA_017513795.1 Ruminococcus sp. | reverse complement strand
CCCTCTGCTCTGATACGGTATGAATACTGACGATTATCAAGCTCATAATTTTCATTTCCAAGATCGGTAAAGAATCTTGCGCCGTTGGATTCAAGATAGAACGATCCTAAATCGTAGTGACCGTGATACTTATAGACATTTTCGCCTGCATGAAGCGCCGTCACGATGCCGCTTTCCTCCCATGTATTCCGGAAGCTGGCATTGGATGCGCCGACTTCGCCCCAGTCCGTAGGGCTGTCTTTGGCGGAATCGGGGGTTTTGTCTTCCTCAATCCACAGGAGGTCAAGATAATTAAAACTATCATTCGGGATTTTCTTAAGACGAACAGAGGCGATGTCGTAGGACTGATAGTATTCTGCAAGCCACAGAAGCACCGTCCAGCCTGTATCCCGACTTTCTCTGTCGTCACCGAAGCTGAAGGATTTTGGTGTATTGGAACTCATATAGCGGACAAAATCCACGGATTTGCGAAGTCCCTCATGATCCGCCAGACCATAGTCCGTTCCGGCAGCACTTGTCAGTGAGGATGAATAAAGTCCAAGATAGTAGGTCGCATAATCCCAGTATCCCAGTCCCTCACTGTATGTTCCATCCTTTGCGCTGTAAGCACGACGGACAAAGGCATAGGACTCCTTATAAGCATAGGTGAGAACTTCAGAAGCTATATTTCTTGCGTCGGCTTCATCCCCGATTGCAAGTGCTGCCATGTTCATACTTCCATTGCAAACAAGCTTCCAGTTGTCACCGGGGTAATCCTGATACCAGCGGTATGTACGATTTCGTGGTTTATCCTCGTAATCTTCCATAACCTGCATGAGTCCCTTTTCAATCATGTTTTGTCTGAGGAATATTCTCTGATCCTCGTTCATCCAATGATATAGCCAGTCATATCCCAGTGCAAAGGCGGTAGTCATTTCAGCTGTGTCCAGAAAATGACGTGGATTCCAGTCCTTGAAATTACATGCTGCTTCAAGTTCTGCATAGCATCGCTGAGCATATTTTTCATCACCGAAAATATTGTATGCCATAGCAAGTGCAGCAACACGGCGCTGTATTCTTTTTGAGGTTTCGAGAAGGCGTATACCGTCGGGAATTTCATATTGACATACAGGTTCGTTCATATGCCGATCTGCCTCACCCCGAAGCTTTTCGAGAAGAATCGCTGTTACTGAATCCTGTCCGATACTCTCTCTCAGCTTTGCAAATCTATCCTCCGACATAATGATACGAGGATGAGCGTACATGCCATTCTTTTCAATCATGTCGCTGATTACATGTTCACCATCGATGAATTCACCGTAATTTATTGTTTGTGAACTGCCTGAAGTGCTGTCCTGTGCAATTGCATTGACTGGAATCATTCCGATTACCATAATAAGTACAAGCAGAATGCTCAACAGCTGTTTATTTAAAATTTCTGTGTATTTGGATTTCATATGAATCCCTCCTTTTCTGTTTTTATTATACTATATATTATTATAAAAATCAATATAAATATTGAAAATGTATGTGTAAAATTAATATAATCAATGCAGGGTGCGATGCCTACATCGCACTACAGAAAAATCACGTTCATTATGGAAGAATGTGGTCATCTGTCCTACATAGGTGATAATATGGAAACAGTAAAGAAAAGACAATGGGGATTGCAGAAATTAAGAGTACGAAATGGATAGCCCATAAGGTTGCATACTGTGGGAATCATTACCAGTCTGTAGCCGCAAAATCTGTTTTGGAAAAAGCAGTATCAAAGGAAATACTGACAAAGCGAGGCTTAGTCAGTATTTCAGATTACTATGCGTCAGTACATATTTAATTTTGAATTAAACTGCCGTATGCTGAACGACATGTGCGGTGGCTTGATAGGGCAGTTCATTCCGCCCTATTCAATTTTCTTAATCTGAATTCATGAAAGAACAGATGAGTGAATGTAGCCGTAAACCTGCTGATTGTTGACATAAACGCTGCAATAGTAGAAATCCTGTACTGCTGAAATAATGTTAACGGGAGTGTAAGTGTCAAGAATATGCGTTACGTTTGAATACAGATTGGGCTGAGAACGAAGCTTACATCCAATATTTGAGGAAACGTATTTATAGTTAGTATAGGGAATACAGCCGCAGGAACTATATGAAGTTCCGCTGAGAATAATGTCGTTGTTATTTGTAGTTGTATTTGTTGAAGTCTGTGTGATTGGAGAAATTACGTTATTTTTAACATAGCCGTTATAAACTTTGCCGTTGTACATTACAACTTCGATGTAGGAGTATTCGTTTTCTTGTGAAAGAAGTGTAAGTTTCTGATTTGTGTCGAGAATTTTTAAACTGCGTGTGCCATAGGGTGAGTCATATAAGTAACAGCCATACTGTGAAGAAACATAATAGTTTTCCTTACAGCCGTAAGAATAAATGTTCTGTCCGCTTGGTGATACTGTAGAATTATGAACGTAACCATATGTATCAGTATTTCCTACTCTTACATACAAAAATGAACCACTTGTTCTGATGAGATGGAGAGCAGTATTTGTATCAAGATTTTTAATAATGTTATTATTGAATTCAGGCTTGCTTCTGAGGTTGCAGCCTATGCTGCTTGATACATAATAATCAGAACTGATATTGGAGGGAGGTGTTATCTGCTGTGAGGGCGGGGTTTCAGGCTTTACGGTAACTGTAGTAGTTGGAGTCGTAACAAAGCTTGGCGTGGCGGTAGTTGTGACTACTGGCGCAGGTGAAGTTATAACGGGAGGAGCTGAATAATCGCTATCGTTGTAATCGGGTCTGCAATAACCAAGAATTCTGTAATCCGAAGCGTAATAATACTGTGGGAGCATCTGGTCATTTACATTGCCCTCAATGGTATATACGATATTAGTTGCCTCGTTATATGATTTTACAAAACCAATATGATCACCGTAGTTGTCGCCGTTATAGTCGAAAATGATGAGGTCGCCGGCGCTTGGAGTAAGCTCGCCACGATAATAAAATCTGTCTCTATTCTCGAACCAATCTCTGAACCCGGGGCCTAAAGTAGGATCCTTATAAATGCCGCTTTTATCAACATAAGTAGAGCGTGGAAAGCTATTGGGAACGCCAGTTTTATCGCCAACGTAGAATACAGCCATAGCGCACCATTCAGTGACTAAACGCCAGTAATCAGTGATAATATTCGGTCTGCCCGAAATACCGACCAAAGATTCGGCATATTCTACGACTTCTTCGCCTTTCTGAGATGCCATTGCAGTAGAAGCAATTGTATTGCCTGCGAGGGATAAAGCTGTAACAGATGCCAATAAGCCTCTTAAAATAGAATTGAATTTTTTCATTATAAACGTCCTTTCAAAATTTATTTTTCTGCCAAACCGTATGATTATGCGGGGTTAGCTTATGAAGCGTATTCTCTGAAAAATGAGGTGCTACTTAAAAAGATAATATTCGTTTTAACGTGATGTTTATATAAAGGGATTAGGGGAAATTAATATATAACTTTTTGATTACTATGCACATAAATACTACTCCTTTTGTCTTTGATTATTTCTGTTCTGATTCATATTGTTCCACCAATTAATCTTCATATGATGCTTTAATTACATCTGAATTGTTGTGCTAAATAAATTGTCTTATACTTGACAAATGACTTAAAATTGGTTACAATATACAATATATAGCCCTCTGCACATTATAAACCTCCTTTTTATTACAGAGATGCTGTTTTAATTTGTTTCCCTATGATTTAATTATACACAAGATAACATATTTAATTATATAGGGGTGGTAGAAAATGTGCAATGTTATTGAATTATTGATTGTTCTCAAAAATGTTTTTCAAAGATGCGATGTCTGAGAGCAGTTGATGTAGT
>JAFXEJ010000133.1 GCA_017513795.1 Ruminococcus sp. | reverse complement strand
GGAACAGAAGACGATAACATTACATGGTCTTTTGACAACAAGGGAACACTCACTATAAGCGGTAATGGGGCTATGAAAAACTGGGAAAACTCATCAGAACTTCCGTGGGATTCCTATAGAAAAGAAATTTTAAATATTATTATTGAAAATGGTGTTACTAATATAGGAAATAATGCATTTACTCACTGCACCTACCTGACCTCAGTAACAATCCCTGATAGTGTTACAAGTATTGGAGAGAATGCGTTTTATTATTGCAATAAACAATTATCCTCAGTAATAATACCGGATAGTGTTACAAGTATCGGAAATCATGCATTTGGTGATTGCGAAAGCTTATCTTCAATTACAATCCCTAACGGTATTACCGATATCGGCGAAAAAGTATTTGCTTATTGCAGAAGCTTAACTGAAATAACAATTCCTGACGGTGTTACAAATATTGGAGAAAGTGCGTTTTCCGGATGCAACAGTTTAACTTCAATAACAATTCCTGACAGTGTTACAAATATTGGTTCTAGTGCATTTTCTTATTGCAACAGCTTAACATCAGTAACAATACCTGGCAATGTCACAAGTATCAAAAAGGCTACGTTTTTTTATTGCAACAAATTGACCTCAATAACAATTCCTGAAAACGTTACAAGCATTGGGAATGAGGCATTCAGTAATTGCAAAGTTTTGGAATCAATAACAATAAAAAATAGTGAATGTGAACTTCCTGATTCTGCGGATGCTATTTCTGAAACAGCAACTATCTGTGGCTATGAGGGTTCAACTGCTCAGGCTTATGCTGAAAAGTACGGCAGAAAGTTTGTTGCACTTGAAAAGTCTGAGGATATTCCATGTGATATTACAGGCGACGGAATTGTAAGTGCATCTGATGCTACATTAGTACTCAGCGCATATACTGTTATCGGTTCCGGAAGTAAATCTCCTCTCACCGAAGCACAGACAAAGGCGGCAGATGTTGACAAGGACGGTATTATTACCGGTTCTGATGCAACTTTGATTCTCCGCTATTCTACAAAGCTTTCATCATTAACCCCTGGTGAACCTGTTCCTACTTTTGAAGAATGGTTCAAAGAGCAGAGATGACTCTGTAATTTAATATAACAATGAGCCGGTATTGAAAAATACCGGCTTTATTTTATACATTTATAAATAAAGCGAATATCTGCCAGATTATTGTACTGAAATTGGATGTGATAATTATTATAGTTAACTAAAATAGAATATATTTACGATTTGTTCATCATCTATATATAGGTGAAAATTATATATACAGGCTGTTTTCAATTACAAAAAGTATAGAAAAATTTATTTATACAATGTACAAAAACGGTTGACAAATTATAAAAACTATAGTATAATATCTATAAACGATTTTGAGTTGTAATTTTTTTCAGGAGGTATCAAAAAAGATGAAGAAAAATGGTATTTTGAACAGCGAAATTTCACGAATACTGTCGTATATGGGACATACAGACTGTATCGCTGTCGGCGACTGCGGACTGCCTGTTCCAGATGAAACGGAACGAATCGACCTTGCACTTGCGTTTGGGATACCAACTTTCATGCAGACACTGAAAGTCGTGGCAGATGATATGAAAATAGAAAAAATCATTCTTGCTGAAGAAATAAAGGAAAATAATCCGAAAATTCTGCATGAAATTGAAGAATTGTTCAAGGACGGCAATGTTGAAACGGAATTCGTCAGTCACAGCCAGCTTAAAGAGCAGACAAAAAACTGCAAGGCTGTAATAAGAACAGGAGAAACTACTCCGTATGCCAATATTATTTTGCAGTCAGGCTGTATTTTTTCATAGCAAAGGAGATGAAAGTAAATGAAAATTGAAATGAAGGGAATCAATAAGTCTTTTGGTTCCAATCAGGTTCTCAAGGACGCTGGATTTGTTCTTGAAAACGGCGAGGTTCACGCTCTTATGGGAGAAAATGGTGCCGGAAAATCCACGCTCATGAAAATTCTTACAGGTGTTTATACACGAGATGCGGGAACTGTTATTGTTGACGGCAAGGAGGTAGTTTACAAATCTCCTCAGGAAGCTGAAAAGGCAGGAATCGTATTCATATATCAGGAACTTAACGTTCTTTTTGACCTTACCGTTGAGGAAAATCTCTTTATGGGCAAGGAAATTACAAAGAAATTCGGTATCTGTGACAAGAAGGCAATGCGCAAAAAGGCTCAGGAAGCTATGGACAAAATGGGCGTGAAAATTCCGATAAATGCTGTAATGTCTGATCTTTCAGTAGGTCAGCAGCAGATGGTTGAAATCTGCAAGGCGCTTATGGTAGACGCTAAAGTTCTTATCATGGACGAGCCTACTGCTGCTCTTACACAGAGCGAAACAGAGGGACTTTTCAAGCTTATCAAGAGTCTGCGCAAAAAAGGCGTTTCTATCGTTTACATCTCCCACAGAATGGAGGAAATCTTCGAACTTTGTGACAGAATCACCATTCTTCGTGACGGTACATACGTCGGAACGGAAAAAATCAAGGATATCAACATGGATGACATTGTCCGCATGATGATCGGACGTGAAATCGGTGAGCGCTATCCAAAGCGTGACGGAATTGAAATCGGTAAGGAAATTATCCGTGTTGAGGGACTTACCAAGGGAAAGACCTTCAAGGATGTAAACTTCTCAGTAAAAGCAGGCGAAGTTCTTGGCGTTTCAGGTCTTATGGGTGCCGGCCGTACAGAAATAATGAAGGCGATTTTCGGAAATCTTTCATATGACAGCGGAAAAGTCTTTATTGAAGGCAAGGAAATGAAGATCAGAAGCGTAAGAGACGCTATTGAAGCTGGAATAGGCTTCATTACTGAGGACAGAAAAACAGAAGGACTTCTCCTTGAAAAGAGCATCGCAGAAAATATTGAACTTGCCAATCTTGGCAAGGTTTCGAATAAATCTGTACTTTCAAAGAAAAAAGGTGCTGAGCTCGTTAAAAAGGGCATAGATGAATTCCACATCAAATGCTTCGGACCTCAGCATGAATGTGCAAATCTTTCAGGCGGTAATCAGCAGAAAGTTGTATTTGCAAAATGGGTTTACACTGACCCAAAGGTTCTTATTATGGATGAACCTACAAGAGGTGTTGACATCGGAGCAAAAAAAGAAATATACAGCGTTATCAATGATCTTGCTGCAAAGGGCGTTGCAATTATAATGGTATCCTCAGAACTTCCGGAAGTACTGGGAATGAGCGACAGAATAATGGTCGTTCACGAAGGTAAAGTGACAGGTATCATCGACGCTGCTGAGGCAGATCAGGAAAAAGTTATGACATTAGCTACAGGAGGTACTTTATAATGGGAAACACATCAACAGCTACACTGAAAAATAAAAAAAGCTGGATTTCGTATATCGGTGAATACGGTGCGTTTATTGCACTGTTCTTTCTTGTAATCGTTATCAGCGTTATCAGTCCGGAATTCAGAACTACAGGAAACCTTCTGAATGTTCTGAGACAGGCTACATTCAACGGACTTATCGCATTCGGTATGACATGCGTAATTCTTTCAGACGGCATCGACCTCTCGGTTGGTTCAACACTCGCCCTCAGTGCAGTAATATGTGCAAAGCTTCTGATGGAAGGCGTTCCGCCTGTTCTTGCAATGCTTATAGCACTCTTTACAGGTACTCTCCTTGGCGTTGTAAGCGGACTTTTGGTTACAAAGGGAAGATTACAGCCATTTATCGCAACACTTATCACAATGACAGCTTACAGAGGACTTGCATTCATCCTCACAGACGGTAAGCCTATATCAAACCTTGCCAGAACAATCGAAACAGAAGGAAGCGACTCATTCCCGTTCAAGCTTATCGGTAAGGGTAACTTCTGCAAGGTTCCGATTCCGGCAATTCTTCTTATCTTCGCACTTGTGGTATTCTTCTTCGTACTCAATAAGACAACCTTCGGACGCAAGGTATACGCTACAGGAAGCAATGCAAAATGCGCTAAGCTTGCAGGTGTAAACATTACTGTGACAAAGGTTATTGTTTATGCAATTTCAGGCTTTATGTCAGCACTTACAGGACTTATCCTCATTTCACGTCTTGATTCTGCACAGCCTACACTCGGCGACGGCTACGAGCTTGACGCTATCGCTGCTGTAGCTCTCGGCGGAACATCCATGAGCGGCGGACGTGGCAGAATTACAGGAACTTTTGCCGGCGTACTTATCATTGCTGTTCTTAACAATGGTATGAACCTTCTTGAAGTATCAACATACTATCAGGATGTTATCAAGGCAGCAGTAATTCTTGTTGCCGTACTTTCAGACCGCAAGAGATAATCATAAAAAAATAATTTGATTCACAATACCAGTCAATCTACATTAGGAGGAATATGCATGAAAAAAATACTGGCGCTTCTTATAAGCGTTATGACACTTCTCTGCTTTGCCGGCTGTGATCTTATAACAATAGACGGTGAATACAAGGGCGATCCCGCAGACTATAAGGGCAATGGATCTATCGGGCTTTCAGTTTCCACACAGAATAACCCATTCTTTGTGACTCTTGTTGACGGCGCAAAGAAGGCGGCAAAGGAAAAGAATGTAAAGCTTATCGTAGTTGACGCAGGCGACGACGCAGCAAAACAGGTAAGCGATATCGAGGACCTTATTGCTAAGAATATAAGCGTTCTCATCGTAAATCCCGTTGACTCGGATACAGTTTCATCTGTAGTTCAGTCAGCAGTAAACAGAGGAATCAAGGTAATCTCAGCTGACCGTGTAGTAAACGGCGTTGATATTGACTGTCAAATCGCATCAGATAACGTACTTGGTGCAGAACTTGCAACACAGTTCATTGTAGATAAGGTAGGCGAAGGCGCAAAGGTTGCTGAACTTCAGGGAACAAGCGGAGCTTCTGCTGCTATCGACAGAGGCAAGGGATTCCACAATATCGCAGACGATAAGCTCAAGGTTGCCGCAAGCCAGCCGGCTGATTTCGACAGAACAAAGGGCATGACAGTTATGGAGAACATACTTCAGGCTAACGGCGATATCAAGGCTGTATTCGCTGCAAACGATGAAATGGCACTCGGAGCTATGGAAGCTATTTCAGCTTCAAGAAAGAATATCGTTGTTGTCGGATTCGACGCAACTGATGACGCTATTGACTCAATCAAGGAAGGCAGAATGAGTGCAACAATCGCTCAGCAGCCCGACCTTATCGGTGCAACATCTGTTGAAACAGCTATCAGACTTATCAACGGTGAAACAGTTGAAAAATCCATTCCCGTTGAGGTAACACTCATTACAGCTGAAAACGCAGGCTGATAAAAATTACAAAAGTCCTGTTCTGCACCTGTGGGACAGGACTTTTCTGAAATAACGGAGGAAATATAATGAAAGTATTAACAATCGGTTCAATGAATATCGACTATGTTTACAGCGTTGACCATATCGTGCAGCCGGGAGAAACACAGACTACCGGAGGAATGAATGTATTTCTCGGCGGAAAAGGAATAAATCAGTCTATGGCGGTTGCAAAGGCTGGCGCAGAGGTTTATCACTGCGGATTTATCGGTCTGGATGGCGAGATGTTCATTGATGCTTGCAGAGAATATGGTGTGAATTCTGATTACATCCGTAAAATCGACGAAAAGACCGGTCATACGATTATACAGGTAGATAAGAATGCACAGAACTGCATACTTCTGTACGGTGGTGCTAATCAGTGTCTTACAGAAGAATTCGTTGACGAGGTTATCGGGAAATTTGAGAAGGGAGATATACTCCTTCTCCAGAACGAAGTAAATCTTCTGCCGTATATCATAAATAAAGCATATGAAAAAGGGCTTACAATAGCGCTGAATCCGTCCCCCTTCAATGAGTCGCTTGCGGAATGTGATATGAGCAAGATCGGAATTTTCCTGCTTAATGAAGTCGAGGGAGAGCAGATTACAGGAGAAAAAGCTCCGGATGCTATTCTTGACAAGCTTCAGGAACTTTACCCCGATGCGCAGATCGTGCTCACACTTGGCAAAGAAGGCGCAGTTTATGCATACAAAAGTGAACGTTATACCCAGCCCATATTCAAGGTTCAGGCAGTAGATACAACGGCGGCAGGTGATACATTTACAGGATATTTCCTTGCCGGAATAATTGACGGCATGGCAATTCCTAATGTACTTAAAATGAGCGCAAAGGCTTCGTCGATTGCCGTAACAAGGAACGGAGCTGTACAATCAATACCATTCAGAAAAGAAGTTGAAGAAGCATTAAAGATGTGATTTGCTCTGTATCGGATGATAAAAGCCTGTATTTGGCAGAAAAAGCTGAATACAGGCTTTTCTGTTGCCTGTGCGGCATTGTTTCTGATATTATTTGCAATAAAGGACATAACACAGACGTCTGACAAAAACATTAAGAGGATTACAGCAAAAACGGTAATGTTGAATAACTGTAAATATTTTATTATTTGCTTGACACAGCGTTGTATTTGGGTGTATACTTAATATGTACATGATGTGCTGATCTCGTTTCGGAGATCATGCAGGGAGGGTTTATTTGAAAAGTATATTCAGACAATTCAGATTCAGAAAGATGATTCTTGCGGTTGCTGATGCGTTTATCATCGTGATTGCCGCACTTATATCAAATTATCTTCTTTCGTTATTTGATATGGAAATATCTGCAAGGCTGCTTACTTTTTCTTCTGCAATGAGTGTTATATGCTGTTTTGCGGCGTTGCTCTGTTTTGGAGCGTATACGAAGCTATGGAGATATTTTCACAAAAAAGATTATTTATCCTGTGTTTATGGCACGATTCTCGGAATTGTAGTAAGCGGGTGGCTGGTGTATTCCTTTATCGGAACATTGAATTTAGTGTATCTGGCGATTCATATTGTTATTTCCGTCTTTGGGATATGTCTGTTCAGATTTGTGTTCAAGACAACGTTTATAGATCTTGTTGAAGTCGGTATGAACGATGCTTCATACAAAAATACTATGATAATCGGCGGAGGACAGGCATGCAGAATGCTTCTGAGCGAGATACAAAGCGCACAGGATTCTTTGAACGAAAAAGAACGCAATACATCGATGTACCGGCCGGTATGTATAATAGACGACGATGCTTCTAAAATCGGTACGGAGGTCGATGGCGTAACTGTAGTAGGAACTACAGCTGAAATACACAAATTCATTGAGCAGAAAGAAGTAGAGCAGATATTATTTGCTATTCCTTCATGCACAGAGGATGAACGCAAGCGGATACTTGATATATGTTCTTCAACGAAGCTTCCGGTGAAAGTAATACCGTTCATCGGCAGTCTGATTTTCGATGACGATCACACAAAGCTGCTTGACCATGTGCGTGATATCAGGGTTGAAGATCTTCTGGGACGAGAGCCAGTCAGATTTGATAATAAGCAGATCAGCAATTTCATCAGAAATAAAGTGTGTATGGTTACTGGCGGCGGCGGTTCGATAGGTTCAGAGCTTGTACGTCAGATAGCAAAATATGCTCCGAAGCAGATTGTTATTATTGATATTTATGAAAACAATGCTTATGAGATACAGCAGGAGCTTGTAATGGATTATGGCGATGAGCTTGATTTTGTTACTCTGATAGCTTCTGTCCGTGATTATGACCGAATGAACCGTATCTTTGAAAAGTATAAGCCGCAGATTGTATTTCATGCTGCTGCGCATAAGCACGTTCCGCTTATGGAGGCTTCACCAACGGAAGCGATAAAGAATAACGTAATAGGAACATTCAATACAGCAACACTTGCCCAGTTCCATAATGTTGAGAAGTTCGTCATGATATCTACAGATAAGGCTGTAAATCCTACAAATGTTATGGGAGCGTCAAAGCGGTGCTGTGAGATGGTGGTTCAGTATCTTTCACAACAGAAAGACGGTATGACAGAATTCATCACGACACGATTCGGAAATGTTTTAGGCTCAAACGGCTCTGTAATTCCGCTTTTCAAAAAGCAGATAGAGCAGGGGAAGCCTGTTACGGTTACGCATCCGGATATTATCCGGTATTTTATGACAATACCAGAGGCAGTAAGCCTTGTTATGGAAGCTGCTGCTATTGCTGACGGCGGAGAGATATTTGTGCTTGATATGGGACAGCCTGTCCGTATTACATCTCTTGCAGAGAATCTTATCAGAATGTACGGTAAAATCCCATATAAGGATGTGGAAATCAAGTTTACAGGACTTCGTCCGGGTGAGAAGATAAAGGAAGAACTCCTCATGGATGAGGAAGGCTTGCAGAAAACCTCGAATAAACTGATATTTATCGGAAAGCAGATCGAGATAGATACCAAGCTTTTTGAAAAACAGCTGTATGCTCTTAATATTGCCGCAGGAGAAAATAATGATCAGCTTGCAATAGAAGCGCTTCATAAAATAGTTCCCACATTTGTGAGTCCTGAGGAATTCAATAAAAAAGCTATGGTCTGAGGCGATACCATACAAAGTACATCAAACGGCTTTGCACGAATATAATCCGCATAAGTTTTGTGAGGTATTGCTCTAAATATAAAGGAGAAAAAAATATAATGAAAAACGGATATACAATAAAATCAATTTTTCAGCTTCTTGTCAGCAAACTGTGGCTGATATTAACAATGATGATAGTTGGCGGGGGCGCAATGTTCTGTGTTTCAAAGTTTATGATGCCGCTGAAATATCAGTCATATACCTCGATGTATGTCAAGAACAGCAATGAGACTATTATTACTGATGGCGTTAATCTGAACGACCTGAATGCGTCAAAATCTCTCCTTGATACATATATTGCAGTATTGCAGGACGATGCTGTAATTGAAGTTATCGGTGATGAGCTTCTCAAAAAGCATACTGCCGACGAGCTTGACGGTATTTTCTCTGTCAATAAGGAGAAAAATAAGATAAGCGTTGAATCTATCAGAAGCTGTCTTACAATGGCAGCTGTAAATGAAACAGAGGTGCTTAAAGTTACTGCGATTACCAAGGATGCAGATATATCAGCTGAACTCTGTAATATTATCGCTGATATAGCTCCGGATTTTCTCATCCGTGTAGTTGGAGCAGGTTCGGTTGAAGCAATCGGAGAAGCAAAGCCGGATTATGATCCTGTTTCGCCGAATGTAATGAAATTCACAATTCTCGGAATACTTGCCGGAATGCTGATTGCTGTAATTATTATCTTTGTTCTTGATTTTATTGATAACACGGTCAAGGACAGCGATGAACTCAGTCAGAAATATAAAAAGGCTATTATCGGTGAAATACCAAGCTTCTCCGGAAGCAGAAAAAAATCAAACAGCGATGAGAGAAAGACGCTTCTTGATAAGGAGTTCCCGTTCTATATCGTTGAAAGCTATAAGGCAATGCGTACAAATATTGTTTTCTCGCTGTCAACATCGGAGAAAAAGATATTTGCTGTATCGAGTGCTGATCCTGGAGAAGGAAAATCAACTACATCATCAAATATAGCGATAGCTCTTGCACAGGCAGATCACAAGGTTCTGCTCATAGATGCTGATATGAGAAAGCCTGTTCAGCATAAGATATTCAAGGTTAAGAATAAAAATGGTCTTTCAAGCGTTATCGGAAAGATGGTTACAGCGCAGCAGTGCATTCACAAGGATGTTGTAAAGAATCTTGATCTTCTGTCAGCAGGTCCTAAGCCGCCGAATCCCTCTGAGCTTCTGGCATCTGAACAGGCAGAGAAGATGATGAACGAACTTTCAGAAAAGTACGATTATATTGTAGTAGATACTCCGCCGGTAAACGTAGTCAGCGATGCGATGGGAATCAGCAAATCGCTTGCCGGAATCTTCCTTGTTCTTAAATACGGTGAAACTACCTTCGACACAACTGAAAAGGCTATGAAGAAGATTCAGCTCGCAGATATGAATATGCTTGGTTTCATTGTCAATGATATCACCGGCAGACATCACGGAGGATACTATTATAGGTATAAGGATAAATATGGATACTCCGGCTACGGTTATGGCAATGAAGAAGGCGACAAAAAAGAAAAGGAAAAAGAAGAATGAGAACTGACTATCATTGTCACGTTCTGCCTGAAATTGACGACGGTGCGAAGAATACTGATATGTCGGTACAGATGCTTGAAATGCTTCATGGTCAGGGCGTAGAACGAGTTACAGCAACACCTCATTTCTATGCTCACAGAGAAAAATCTGTAAGACGCTTTCTGGAGAAGCGTCAGCAGTCGTATGATAAGCTTATGTCGTGTAAGAATCCTTTCGGCGAACTTATTCTCGGAGCTGAGGTTGCGGTTGAGCATGGTATCAGTGAACTGGAAGGAATTGAACGTCTTGCAATTTCAGGAACCGATCTGATATTACTGGAATTCCCTTATGGTCCGTATGCTGAATGGATGTCAGAGGAAATATATAATATTTCGTGCGAATATCATCTTACACCAGTGATAGCGCATATACATAGGTATATTGGATACTACAGCAGATCGGAAATGGAACACATACTCAAAACAAATGCGGTATTCCAGATCAATAATGAAGCATTCGGAAGTTTTCGTGAAAAGCGTTTTGTTAAAGCGTTGATGAAAAGTGGAGTTCCGGTTGTTTTCGGAAGTGATTCGCATAATATGTCCGGACGCAGACCGAATTTCGATTTGCTTGCAAAAAAAGCACCTCAGGAATGCATTGAAGCATCTGATATGATGCTTGATAAATACCTGAAAAAATGATACTATATCATAATAGGAATACAAGTTCCGGTTTCGTTTCAGAGACCGGAACTTTTTATGTTTTAGAGATGAAAATAAAAATACAAATTTACAAAACCTTAATATGTTGTTAAAATTAAATCTTATAATACAAAATTCAATAGAAGTGATAGATAATACTATTTGTAATATTATCGGCATATTGCACAAAATGATAAAACGTTGAATATGTAAAATGGAGAATGTGCAATCAATATTTGCGATTTGCTTGACTTTTGTGATTGCAGATTGTATAATATCATTAATAAATATAGCAATGCTGCAAAAGGAATGAGATGGTGAAATATAATGACTGATAAGGAACTGCGAAAATTAAAGCGTTCAGAACTGATGGAGATATTATACTACTTACAGAAGGAAGTTGATACTCTCCAGAAGGAAAATGAATCTCTGAAGCAGCAGCTTGAAAATGCACAAGGCGGAATCTCATCCGAGAATCTTGAGAAAATAATTGAGGCTGTTAAATCAGCAGCAGGTGAGGCACTCAGAGGACAATCCGAAGAAATATCTGCTGAAGAAAATGACAGCAATGATGAATCAGGAAAGGAAACACCGGAGGATCCGCCGGAAACAGGTAATCGAGAGGATGGATAAGGATATTACAAAGGATATTCCGAGCGCTGAACAGTTTCTCGCTGAAATGAAACGTCTCAGATATAAAAGGAATTTCCGAAAAACGATTATAGGAACAATAAGCTCGCTTATCGTTGTTGCAGCGGTTGCAGTACTCATTTCGATGCTGTTTCTGCCAGTACTAAGAGTTACAGGAACAAGCATGACTCCTACATTATATAATGATGAGCTTGTAATATGCAGCAAACGAAGCGACTATAAAAGAGGCGACATGATCGCTTTCTATTATAATAATAAGATTCTTTTAAAACGAGTGATCGGACTTCCGGGTGACTGGATCGAGATCAGAGAAGACGGTACGGTATTTGTAAATGGTGAGGAACTTGTTGAACCTTATATCGATGAAAAAGCTTACGGCGAATGCGATATAGAGTTTCCTTATCAGGTGCCTGAAAGCCGAGTATTTGTAATGGGCGATCATCGTTCCACATCGGTAGACAGCCGAACAGCAATGGTTGGATGTATAGCAGACGAATTTATAATCGGACGCTTGATATTCAGAGTCTGGCCGTGGGAGAAGATAAGCGCACTTTAAGCAGCACGTCTTAAATATTTGAAAAGAGGTGATATCCGTGAAAGAGCTGCAAAATATTATACACAGACATTTTGAAGACCCTAAACAGAAAAAGAGATATCTGGCAGTGCTTATTGCGTTATCAATGCTGGTTTCTTTTATGGTTCCTCTTATTCTGATGGAACCTGCGGATAGTATTACAAAGAATAAGTTCAGAGCATCGTCGGCAGCAGGAATTGATATTCCAAACTTGAATAACGGTCAGGATGCTAACAATGGTTATAGCAGAGGTCACCTTTCAGAAGTTACGCTTCTTATTGGTTATGGTGTTGATTGGGCGGCGGATTGTCAGAGCGCTGAACAGGTTATTGAAGCTGCAAAGATGAAGTACTTTTTGGGTATCGCCAGTGACTTCTGTGTTTTCCTTGAAGGGGATTTTGAACCCAAAGATGCGGATGCAGAGGGACGAGTTGCAGTAGGTGGAGATGTTGTATTTGAACATAATCAATATAACTATCAGCTTGGTGCGGGAGACTTTGGCGATTCAATAGCTCTTATTGATACTGATAATTATAAGGGTGTTACAAATTTTGCTCATCTTATCATGGGTGGAGATATTCTTACCAACATTGCTACTTTTGGTACAAAAGATAGGGGCGCTTCTCTTGCTGATGAAAATAAAGATAGATATAAAAGGTTTGTTGTTTATAATGGGTTTGAGCTTTCATCCAATACTCATTTTGGAGACGGTGGTGCGATGTCTTATGGTGGAGACCACGGACATTATGGTGCAGGATTTAGCGAATCATCGCAATTTTATAAAAGAGATAACTTAATTGACTTTGAAAATGTTTTTTTATGGTTAAAAGAACAGTCGATAAAACTTGGACGAAAGAGTGCTAAAGGAAGTACAAAGATATCTTATGAACCGCATGAAAGAGTCGGTAGTGCGAATGGCACAACGAATTTTGAAGGTGGAAATCTTCTGACTGTGACGTTCACAGGTCCGGGTAGAGATTCTGGATTAGATACGATATACTTTGATTTGGATGAATGGAATGTTGATAAACTTACTGATGGTACGCCAATTAATGAAGGCGATTATATCCAATCTGTTAGATTTGAAGACGTTCCGGAGAATGCTAATCTTGTAGTTAATTGTGGTGGAGAAATAATAAGAATTGGTGCCGCAGGAGATAAGGATTTCTTTAGTACTTATATAAATGGGGAAATTATTTCTAATACAGGTGATTATAATAGTAATAATAATAAAAAATCAGAGCAAATACTTTACAATTTTTATGAATGTGGTTTAAAACCTGAAGTGATTGATACTACAATACAAACGATAAAAAATGAAGATGGTACTATTAAGGAAACAAGGGAAGTACCTTATCAGCTATTTCTTGATTGTAACTTCAATGGATCGGTACTTGCTCCAAATGCTATAGTAGTTTCTGATTATCACTGTGGCGGTCATCTCTCTGGTGCTCTTATAGCGCAGTCATTTAACGGTGGTCTCGAATTTGGTTATAGACCATATCGTGGTTCTACTGATATTCTCGGTTCAACAGCAGGTTATGCAATTCCTTTTAATAAGTTTAAGCAAGATGGAAGTACATATCTTCCTGGTGCTATGTTTGCTATAACTGAAGCTGGTGCAGATGGAAAAATGATTGAATCCTGGAAAACAGGTACAACGACTTCATACATTACAATTCCCTCAAAGGTTGATTTTGAAGGAGATACAACGTATACAGGTCAGAATAATACAATAAGTGGAGAATATATAGTTCAAGAACAGAGTGCTCCTGAAGGTTATGTTCTTTCAGATAAGACATATAGACTGTATGTAAATGAAACAGTTGATGTTGGTACACTTATAAAGACAGATAATGGTACTATACCAACAAGAATTCTCGTAAATCTTGAGATTAAAGATGATAATGGAGAGTTAATCGATAGTTACGAGATGACGATTAGGGACACATATTCAGAGGACGGATTGATTCAGCGTATTATTTCAATTAAAAATGAAAATGGTAAGCAGTATTTCGTGCTCGATATTAATCCTGAGGACGGCAAAATTAAATCTATTGGCGAACCAAAGGATACTTCAGTTTTAGACAGTGCTGAAGCTGAAGGTGCATTAAATAATATTGTTTTATATGCTAATCAGATTGTTGATTATCTCAGCTCCGAAGGAACTGAAGGTGGAGAAACTGAAGGGCAAGATGAAACAACAACTACAACTGTAGCGACAACATCAGCAGATGAAACAACAACTACTACAGTCACATCTTCCTTATTCCCACCGGGATATCAGGAACCTACACTGACTGTGACATATT
>JAFXEJ010000132.1 GCA_017513795.1 Ruminococcus sp. | reverse complement strand
TACACATGATTTTGTAAGTACATCTGCTATATTACATATAGCTGTGTCACCAACACTATGACCATAGGTATCATTTATCTTTTTAAGACCATCAAGATCAATAAACATGAGCATGATATTACGCTGTTTTTTAACGCAATCCTTGTAGATACGAGACGTTGCAGAAACAAATCCGTTGCGGTTGTAAATGCCTGAAAAAGTATCCTGAGCATAAAGAGTTCCCAGTCTGTCAACTGCATATTCAAGCACACTGAGCTTTCGGATATTTTCAAGAGAATTGCTGATTGTAATACAAAGAGTCTCAAACATTGAGTTATGAAGCGAAATTTTAGAGTTGCTTATAATCATGTATCCAAGACAGCGTTCTCCAAAATGAAGCGGAATAATATAGTACAGCTTCCCTTTTGAAGTATTATTACTTTCTGCGATTTTTGGAATTATATCTTTTCTTGAAACTCTGTCTACATCATAGAATACTCCCGATTTATATGCTATAGGAACAAGAAGTTCTTTAGTATATTTTTTCGGAATTCTGGCTGTTTCCTTTTTAGAATCACTTCCCAAATTGCTTGAAGAATGGGAATTCCAGTTATCACAGAGACAGAAATAACATTCATCAATCCCGAGCTCAATTATAAATTCCTTGAGCTTGTCGATATACTCATCAAAATCATTGCATCCAAGCAATCCAGAGGATAATCTGTTAAGAGTAGAAACGAAATCAAGAGCTTTTTCAAATCTTCTGTAATTACGGTAATTAAGCTCTTTGACATCGCCTATAGTCATGACGTTTTTTTCTGAACAGCCGCAGCTTTCAGTAAAGCGTGCAGACATACTAAGAACAGTACTTCTGTCCTGAGGATGATTAGCGAAGTGATTATAAAGAGTTTTGCATGCAAGACGTCCGGACAGTTCAAGAGGACGGTCAACGGAAGTCAGTTCAATCTGATAATTGCTTGTGTTGTAGGTATTGTCGAATCCGGTAACAGCTATATCACCCGGAACAGAATATCCTTCAGAGATAAGCTTGCTGATTGCTGATGAAGCCATAACGTCATTGGCGCAGATTATAGCTTCCGGCATAGCTTTTTCCTGTGCAAGAAATTCTTCAACTGCAGCCTTGCCTGAATGTGCCCTGAAATCACCGTAAAAAATCCTGTCATCATCAATAGAAATATGATTTTCTTCAAGAACTTCAAGAAATGCGCTGAGACGATCTGCGCTTTCCGGATTATTTACAGGACCTGAAATATAGCCGAAATTTGAGAAATTATGAACACTGATAAGATGCTCGGCAATATTTCTCATAGCAGTTTTATTATCAATTCCGATGTGATAAAGTCCTTCAACATCATTGTCAATCATTACTGTAGGAATCTGAGCTTCTCTGATTCGAGAAAGAATATCTGCAATAACAGGCTGATGAGTGATGGTATTTGTAAGAAGGATAGCACCATCAAAATTTTTAAAATCTGGCAGACTGAAGATGTTCAGTTCTCCGAAGTCATGCTTAGGGTTGATCATAGCTCCGCTGAAAGACACAAAAGCGGAGACCTCAAAGGAGAATTCATTTACAGATGCGGCAATACCGTCAAGGATAGCACTTTGATAGCTCTGATTAATTTCTTCAATGATAAGAGCAATTTTATAGCTTTTCATTAGGTTCGTCATTCCTTTTCGGTATAATAGGGGAGCATTATTCATATTATGCTCCTTCATAACGTATCTGAATAAAAGCAGATTACGCTATGATCAGACCTTTTCCGATAAACCGGAATAATCCGCAGCAGGTCTGTATGGTGGCTTTGTTACTTATATACATTATACAATATTTCTTTAAAAAAATCAAGAGTTTTCTATATATAATTATTAATTTTCTGTAAATTCATTATGCAGATTTTTTTGAATACTTGATAACAGAAAAGACAGTAGATGAAAAAAATAACGAAATAAGAGATAATTTGTATCACAATGACGAAAATTCCGCTGCATATTGACAAACTCAGAAAAAATGGTATAATTAAAGTATATGTTATGTGCAAATAACAAGCTGATGAATCTATAAAAAATATAACTAATGTATTTTTTGATTCAGATTCAAAAATAATTTTACACGTCCGGACGAACTCCGGACAAGTTCCCGGAGGTATTTATATGAATATCTGGCATAAGATTAATCCGAAACGCATTAGTCCAGATCAGTTCTATGCGGTAATCGAAATCGGAAAAGGCAGCAAGATCAAATATGAGCTTGATAAGGATACTGGTCTCATAAAAATGGACAGAATCCTTCACACTTCAACTCATTATCCTGCTAATTACGGATTTATTCCCCGTACATATTCCGATGACAATGACCCGCTTGATGTTCTTGTACTCTGCTCGGAAAAACTTATTCCACTTACACTTGTAAGATGTTATCCTATCGGAGTTATCAGAATGCTTGATAACGGACATAGAGACGACAAAATCATCGCAATTCCGTTTGATGATCCTAATTACAATATGTATACAGATATTTCAGAGCTTCCTGAACATATCTTTGCTGAAATGACACATTTCTTTACTGTTTATAAGGAACTCGAAAACAAAACAACAGCAGTAAACGAAATTGATCATGCAGACGTGGCAAAGCAGATCATTGCACAGGATATAGAATCCTACATTCAGAATTTCTGTAAGTAAACGAAAGGAGTATCGCACAGTACTATAAAGTGCGAAAATGATTTTATGACAGCTTCAAGTGAAATTTTATTCGGACGTGAATCTACAGTTGCACCTCTCGGCATTATTGCCATGAACAGCGTAACAGAACTCGGCGGCAAGATCAATGATTATCTCGTTGAATGGGCAAATAACGGCGGAAAAAATGTTGAATCCTTCCTTATTGAAAATGAATGCCCCCGTTTCTCATCTGGCGACGGTAAGGGACTTATCAAGTCGACAGTAAGAGGTCTTGACCTTTTTATCATTATCGATGTAGGAAACTATAATATAAAATATGATTACTTCGGCATGAAGAATTCCATGTCTCCTGACGATCACTTCCAGGATCTCAAGAGAATCATTCAGGCAGCCAGCGGTAAGGCACACAGAATCAATGTTATCATGCCTATCCTTTACGGCGGCAGACAGCACAGAAGAAGCTACCGTGAATCTCTTGACTGCGCATTTGCTCTCCAGGAACTCGAAGCAATGGGCGTATCTAATATCGTAACATTTGACGCACACGATCCCAGAGTACAGAACGCAGTTCCGCTTATGGGCTTTGATAATGTTATGCCTACATATCAGGTACTCAAAGCTATGCTTACTGATATCAAGGACATCAGCTACTCAAAGGACAAGTTCATGGTAGTAAGCCCTGACGAAGGCGCTCTCAACAGAAATATGTATTATGCTTCTGTTCTTGGCGTTGAAATGGGTATGTTCTACAAGAGACGTGATTATTCTACTATTGTCAACGGCAGAAACCCTATTGTTGCTCATGAATATCTCGGAAATTCCGTTGAAGGCAAGGATATCTTTGTTTCTGATGATATTATTTCCTCCGGTGAATCCATGCTTGATCTTGCTTATGAACTCAAGAAAAAGAAGGCTGGAAGAATCTTCGCATATGCTACATATGCTATCTTCACAAACGGTCTTGAAAAATTCGACAAGGCATACAAGGACGGTATCATCGACGGTGTATTCGGTACAAACCTCACTTACAGAACTCCTGAACTTCTCAGCAGAGAATGGTTCCACGATGTTGATGTTTCAAAGTATATCGCATATTTCATTGAAGCTATCAATCATGATGTTTCTATCAGCAAGATTATTGATCCTCATGAGAAGATTGAAAATCTCCTTAAAAAGTACGGTATGAAGTAAAAATTTTAGGTTCACCGTTTTACAAAGAATAACTATATAAAGATTTTCAAATCAATTGTATATTGGTGAATAAAATGTTATAAGTATTCTATATTCAGAAAGGAATATATATGAAAGTTATCAAAAAAATAACACTTTTATTTTTACTTAGCAGTTTTTCTCTTACATTTACTGCCTGTAATACTTCAAAAAAAAGTTCTGACACCTCTGTTGTGAAAAAAGAAAATTTGTCAGAAAATACAACAGAATCTCCTACAGAAGCTACAACGGAAATAATTACAGAAACTGTAACCAAACCTAAGCCCATTACACTTCATGACTGCGATATTCCAACCTTTGAACTTTCATCAGAAAATCTTAAAGATGGTGTTTGGGATACATCCATTACAAACACCGAAAACGGTTTAAACCAGTCACCTCAGCTCAGTTGGGAGCCTGTTTCAGGTGCACAATACTATTCTATTTATATGATTGATACATCTGCAGGCAACTGGGGACACTGGATATCACCAAATATAACAGAAACTACTCTTGCTCAGGGGTGGGCATCTGAGAAAGAGTACATTGGACCATATCCGCCTAGCGGCACACATGATTATGAAATATACGTTTTTGCACTTAAAGAACAACCAAATAAAAAAGTATATGTAAGCTTCAACGGTCAAAATGCTTTTTTCACAAACATTATGGCTTTAGATAAAAACAGCAATGCTGATAGCGGAAATATAATTTCATATGGTCATATTAAAGGCACATATACTTACGGAGATTAATTAAAATCATAGGCTCACTGTTTCAAGTGAGCCTTTTTCTTAATATTTCCGAAATGCTCAAAAAATAAAAGGGACTGAAACCAGTCCCTTTTTGATTTATTCAGTTCTTAATGCTTCAACTGGATCTTTCTTTGCGGCGACGCTTGCTGGAATAAGTCCGGAGATAAGTGTAAGAAGCATACTTATCACAACAAGAATTATTGCTCCTGCAACAGGAACGTGCGCTTTCAGAGTATCAAGGTCTGTTACTGCATGAATAATCATATTGATCGGAATCGTAAGCAATACAGATATCAGAATACCCATAATACCGGCTGTAAGACCTACAAGCATAGTTTCTGCATTAAATACAGTCTTAACATCATGCTTTGAAGCACCGATAGCTCTGAGAATACCGATTTCACGAGTACGTTCAAGAACGGAAATATAGGTAATAATTCCAATCATGATTGATGAAACAACAAGTGAAATTCCTACAAATGCGATAAGAAGATAGGAAATACCGCTGATAATACCGGTAATAGATGACATAAGAAGTGCTACGAAATCAGTGTAGTTGATTCTGTCTTCCTCGGCATTTTTCTCATTGTATTTTTTAATCTCGTCAGCAATTTCTTCCTTATCTTCGAAAGATTTTGCATAAATTCTTATTATCGAAGGATTATTTACATTTGCATATCCAAGAATAAAGAGGTTATCCTCGTATGTGAATGAAGATGTCTGCTGTGATGTAAAGTCGTTATAAAGCTTTAAATAAGCTTCATCCTCAAATTCAGTCTTTTCAAATGCTGCCATGATTTCCTTATCAGATAATGCTGCAAGCTTCTTGCTTTTTTCAAGCTGTCCGTAAATAGGAACGAATTTTTCAAGGATAATCGGTAATGCTCCAGCGAATTCCTCATCACTGAGAGGAGCAAGCATATCTATAGTAGAAGCAACTTCACCTGTTTCATCCATTGCAGCAAATTCTGAAAGCGAATCCATAAATTTCTGGCGATTTGCCGGATTGCTGTACTGCTTTGTTATCTCAGCGATTTCTTCACTTGTCGGAACAGAAAGAAGATATTTTGCAGCATCAAGCTTTAATTTTTCATCCACCTTCTTGAGAGCTTCCTTTGCCATGAAAACTTTTGCAGAATTGTCAGGTTCTTCATAATCGGAGCTTTTGAATTTTTTTCCTGTAAGAAGATCTATTTCCTTATTTGCAACCTGAGCCTTTACAAGCTCACTGGAATTGGTTTTTTCAATAACGTAATCAGTAAGTCCCTTTGTGTAGCCAAGAAATCCGGAAATCATTGTAACTGTTGCATCCGGATTAGGCTTGATGAATCCGACTACTTTAAGCTCAGTTCCCTTTGTCGGATCATCAAAGAGAGTGCTGAGACCTACAGAACTCTTAGTAAGGTCGTTGTAGGAATCCTCGTCGTTTTTCTTCTGATAGTATTCACACGGAAGAATCATTTTGAATTCCTGATTCATTATCTCGTCAAATGTCCATGAAGTCTCACCGTAATTTGTAATTTCTTTTCCCTGCATTGCAGCAAGAATAATGTTCTTCATATATTCTGCCGGTTTAAGACCAAGAGCATAGGAAACTACATCGGGAATCTGATTATTCTGATTAAGAACAACAACTACTTCATTGTAGTTTTCCGGCCAGCGTCCCGAAACAACGTCGTACTGTTCTTCGAGAAGGGGATTGATATATCCGCCGTCATCAGCCGGAAGAAGTTCTTCCCAGATCGGAATTGACATCATACTGCTGGAATTGCTTGCGCCCATCATAGACATCTGCTGTTCCTGAGTTTCCTGAGTTCCCATTTGTGTATTAAACAGAGTAGTAAGATCTGCCTGAATCACCTTACCGTTTTCATCCTTTGTAAAAACAGGCATCTGAATGTCATATCCATACGCAATAGCATTTGAACGTTCCTTGATATAATCATTGTCATCAAGGAATGACTTGAACTTTTCCATATTATTAAGCTGACGGGCAGTTGTGTTCATGGCATTGAACATTTCATAAATATCAGTATTTGCATAAACTGTTTCTGGATCATCCTCGCCGTCTTTAGCTTCTGGTTCTTCCATCATGATTTTCATCATCTCGTCAGTATCAGCAGTTTCTCTGAAAATCTGAATAGGGTAGGAGGAGAGCGTTTCTTCCTGTACCTGACCGATATAATCATTGATACCCGTTGACAATGATAAGATAAGGGCAATACCGATAATTCCTATAGATCCGGCAAAAGCCGTGAGAAGTGTACGCCCCTTTTTAGTCATTAGGTTATTAAGAGAAAGTGAAACTGCTGTAAGGAAAGACATTGAAACACGCTGTTTTTTACCTTCTTCTGCTTCTTTTGCATTCTCAGGCTCAAAAGGATCACTGTCGTCTGTAAGCTTACCATCCTTTATCTTTACGATTCTGGTAGCATACTGCTCAGCAAGCTCAGGGTTATGAGTAACCATGATTACGAGCTTATCCTTAGCGATTTCTTTAAGGAGTTCCATAACCTGAATACTTGTTTCACTGTCAAGAGCTCCAGTAGGCTCATCAGCAAGAAGAATATCAGGATTATTTATAAGAGCACGGGCGATAGCAACACGCTGCATCTGACCGCCTGACATCTGATTAGGTTTTTTATGGATCTGGTCTCCAAGACCTACTTTTTCAAGAGCTTCCTTAGCACGTTTTCTTCGTTCTGATTTTGAAACACCGGAGATAGTCAAAGCAAGTTCAACGTTTGAGAGAACAGTCTGATGCGGAATAAGGTTATAGCTCTGGAAAATAAAACCGATTGAATGGTTTCTGTATGCATCCCAGTCTCTGTCCTTATACTTTTTTGTTGATATTCCGTTAATTATGAGATCGCCTGAAGTGTAGTGGTCAAGACCGCCGATAATGTTGAGCATCGTAGTTTTTCCGCAGCCGGAATGACCGAGAATCGCAACAAATTCGTTTTCACGGAAACTTACGTTGACTCCGTTCAGAGCCGTGACTTTATTATCGCCGTCACCGTACTCCTTAACAATGTCTTTTAGCTGAAGCATTGATTTATTCCTTTCGCATAATAATTTTCTTATATTATTCGATTTCACTAAATAAATTAATATAAGAATACATGGTATATTATAGCACTTTGACGAATATTTGTCAATGGATTTGTAGACATTTCACAATACTGTCACATAAAAAAACAGGGCGAAAATATACAAATAATTGTACATTTCCGCCTGTATTATGGGCTTATCCTAAACTTTCAGCATATTCTGAAAGCTCACTTGCAAGATCAGCGATATATTTTTTATCAAGAACGTCATTTATTCCGGCTTCAGCTATAGCAGAACGGAAAGCATAGTCCTTGTCGTTATATGAAATCCTTGCTATTTTCTCATACTTTTCAAGCGCTTCATCCGGATCATCAAGACAGTCTCTCCAGATATCAAATGCAGCAAGCGCAGAAACAGCATAGCTTATATAATAACCAGGTGATTCGAACATATGATTTATCATGTAAAGCTCTATACCGGGCATAGAATCCTCTGCAATATCCTCCCAGAGTTCCACAACATCCTCAGGAGAATAATCGTCAATATTCTTCAGCAGTGTATATTCAAATTCACCAACGCCAAAACCGGTTATTACAGCATATACAAGATCATACGTTTTTGCAGCAAACATAGCGTCTGACTGTTCTTCGTAGATATCATCATAAAAACGTGTAAATACGCACTCAAATCCCTGTGACTGAATTTCAGCGATATCAAGATTTGACGTTGCAAGATAAGTCGGAACATCATCGTATCCCATAGCATAGTAATGACCGAATTCATGAACAGGAGTAAGCAGACTGTAGTAGTCGTTATTATCTGTTATATAAATAACACCCTTTTCACTGACCGGAAGATAAGTTGTAAACGAACCCTCATAACTTCCATCTCCGTCAGTAATGGAATATTCCTTATCTTCAAGCAGCTTATTTGCAGCCTTTTCAATTTCAGGAGAAAGCTCGGGAGCATATTCCGCTATAGTTTCAAACGGATTGTCGAATTCTACCGGCTCATCAAGTATATCCATTCCATTATCAATAGAAAAAATACCTTCAAGAATCTCATCGGAAACAGGAATCATTTCAGTTTTTACAATTTCTGTAAGCGCCATCATTTCATCAGGAGTATAGTCACGGCAATATTGCTCATAAAACATTTCGGTATCATAATCTCTGAAAATTTCGAGCAGTATTTCTGCACATTTTAGATTTTTTTCATCGTCGTCCATATCATCGTCATAAGCAATGTCCTGATATCTGTCGATACGATCATCTGTGATCCAACTTTCAACACGGGCATATCCTTCAACTCTGTTCATAGTCAAAGCGGGATCAGAATACGATTCCAGAGCTTCTTCATCTATAATCAGATCTGCAAACAGTTCTTTATACTCACCACTGTTGTATCCTCTGCAAAACGCAAGAGTGATAAGCTCGCCGGCAATGC
>JAFXEJ010000131.1 GCA_017513795.1 Ruminococcus sp. | reverse complement strand
CAGTTTTCACATACTTCTGGCGGAAGATTCTGGAGTCTGTCTATTTCGGGAGTTATTCCCTTTGCAACCCATTCGTATGTATTATTATCATAATTGTTTTCAGCTTTTTCAACCACATAGGTTCTTTCGCCATTGAGCGTCTTGCCAAGATATTCAAGAATAATGTTTATTGCATCATCCGGAGTACCTGCCTGCATAGCAGTTCTAATAGCTTCATTTACATTTTTTTCAAGATCCTCGTATTGTCTTACTGCTTTATTATACTTTTCCTGTTCGCTTACATCTATTGATATATTCAGCCTGTAAAGTCTGTTGTTGTATTCAACGATGGTATCCTTAGTCAGTAAGTGCTTTTTTATTTTCGGATTGTAGACCTTACTTTCTACGAATTCACCTTTAGTCAGCCTATTATTGATGCAGTTTACACAGCAAGTAGAGCTGTTATGAAGAATCTCATAGCATTTTTTTCCGCTGAGCTGTTCCCGTGATTCTAGCCCGTATGTTCTAAGGGTTCTATCGTTCATATAGATAAGCTCATCTGTCTGAATATCACATATATATACAAATTCATTGAGTGTATTAAAGAATTTCCATATTTCTTTCAATTTTTACACCTCCAAAATATTATATATAAATTATACAATATTTTTTTGAATTTGTCCAGTGGTTTATTTATAAATAACATTTTTGTAATACACTGTTGCATGATACCTTTTGCAATAACTGGAAAATAAGTTAATAGATATTTTGTTTAAAAGTTATTGACATTATATGAATAAAATGGTATTATAATAAAACTGAATAAGTACAGTTATAGGCAAACTGTTACGGAATTTCAAATTTAATATTAAGGAGAATCATTAATGAAAAAACCTCTCAAAAGATCAGTGACGGCACTTTCTGCATTGTCACTGACATTTAATGCTGTCCCCTATGTACCCTACAGCAATGTCGCAGAGGCTGCCGCATCACTAAAAACCCGTGATGTATGGTGCGCCGACGAGGACGTAAATCGTTGGGAATCAGAGCATTTTCAGTTTATCTGGGGTAAAAACGGCGCTGATTCATCAAAGATAACACAGCAGTTTCTTGAAGAAAACGCAAAGCATATGGAGGCTTGCTGGGATGTCTACATGAACGATCTTGCTATGGAACCTCCGACTCAGTCAGTAGAACTGAATCTTCGTGACGGAAATGAATACAAGGTAAATATCTATCTCTCAGGAACAGGGCTTTCCCCTTTTACAGATGATTGGGCGTATATGGGATATGATCGTGACGGTTTTGCCTTTATGTTCTGCTGTGTAGGCGCTATGCAGAATTCACCAAATCCGTCATGGGTGCTTCCGCATGAATTCGGTCATGTTGTGACGGCGCATCAGCGAGGCTGGAATTCAAACAAATATGTTCAGTCATGGTGGGAGTCTATCGGAAACTGGTTTCGTGAACAGTTTCTCTATTCTGATTACTACAGTCAGTGGGTAACTGATCCTGCCGGTGGCACCGATTATTTTGAAACTTACATGAAAAATCTCTGTTTCACTCCTATTCTTGGCAGAGATAATTATGCTTCATGGGCATTTTTACAGTATCTTACAGAGAACCCCGACAACCTTGAAGGTTACGGAAGCGATTTTATGAAAAATATGATGCAGCAGGGAAAACGTGACGAATATCCGTATCTTGAGATAGATCGTCTTGCGTCCGCTGATCTTAAAGATACTCTTGGTCATTACGCTAAAAGAATGGCAACTCTTGATCTTAAAATGCAGGATCGTTATCGTGCACGTCAGAATCAGCTTCTTGCTCGTGGTGAATGGAACTGGGGCGAAATATATACTCTCCTTGAAAAAAGCACATACAAAGATAATTATTATACTGTTCCGACTGAACGTGCTCCTCAGCAGATGGGACTTAATATAATTCCTCTTGAAGTTACTGGAGATACTATCAGCATCAGTCTTGAAGGTCTTACTGACATTAAAGGAGCAGACTGGCGAGCTTGTATTGCAATCGAACAGCGTGACGGTAAAACAAGATATTCCGATCTGTTTTCAGATGGTGGTTCTGCGTCAATGGATTTTGATAAAAATTCAGACGCAGCAGCTTATCTGACAGTTACTGCTACTCCTGATCTTGATACACTCATTAAGGTTGGTGTTCCGTGGGCTTACGGAGAAGGTGAATTTGATGAAAATAACTATCCTTTCCTCAGCAAAAACAGATATCCATACGCAGTAAATATCACTGGTGCCGGAATAAAACAGCATCAGGATACAGCAGCTATGGCACAGGGAAGCTATCATCCAAACGGATGCGGATTTGTAGCCTCTACAGCAAAGGTGGATTCAAGTGTATACGTCGGAAAAAATGCCCGTGTTCTCGGATATGCGACAGTTTCGGGTAATGCTGTTATCGACGGATATGCAACACTTACAGGCAATGCTAATATTTCCGGTAATGCTGTAATCACAGGTCATGCTGTTGTTGCAGAACGTGCAACGGTCAAGGATAACGCAATCATCGGTGATTATGCCGGTGTTATGGGAAATGCAGTTATTTCTGATAATGCAAGAGTTCTTGAAAGCGGTCTTGTGTATGACAACTACAAAGTAAGCGGAAATGCAACTGTCAAAGGTGTGGCTTTCTGCATGGTAAAGGGAGAATCCTCTGGTCAGGCAATGCCAGACGGTGACTACTATGACGATTCAAGCAGAACTCTTTCAGCCGGCTCAATGTACGGTTGGGCAAGTCCGGACAAATATGTGAATAGCCGACCTTATTCTGACGGGCAGTATGCCGGTCTTGAATTTGCCGCAGACAGTACTGATATCGCAGTTGATACATATACATCCACTTACGGAGTATCCGTTAACGATCCATTATGGGAAACCGTCAGAACAAGCGGTAATGGTGTAATTACATTCAATGGTGAAAATCAGTATATTATCGCTGATAGTTCATATGCTGCGCTTCACGACGCAGATTACCAGACAGCTGTCATTATTCGTGATAATGATCTGAATCCGATTTTCCGTTTCGGAAATGAAGAAAAGTATATGTCTCTTGTTGCTATGGGAGGAAACTACATCTTTGCTATGAACGACGGCAGCGGAGTTCAGAACATTATCGCCAAAAACGCTTATATTCCCGGCAAATGGTCATCTGTCAGCGTAGTGCTGAAAGGTGATGAAGCAAAGCTTGTTGTAGATGGAAAAACTGCTGTATCAGGTCAAATCACAGTTGATCCTGTTGATGTTATCGCAGAGGATTCAGTATATACAATCGGGGCATATAATGACTCACAGTACATGAATGGTTCAATGGATTTCTTCCGTGTAAATTTCAAGGAAGTTTCTGAACCTGAATACTATTACTCTGAAACAGAAAACATCGCAGCCGACAAAGAAATAATTATCGGTGATGTAGATTTTGATAATCAGCTTGATGTTTTTGATCTTGTAATACTCAAAAAAATTGCAACCTTACAGTTTAGTGCTGATAATGAAAAAATCAGAACCGCCGCTGATGTCAACGGAGACAATGAAGTAAACATTGCAGATGCTGTAACAATGCAGTCATATCTTCTGAAAAAAATTGACAGATTTCCGCTCTGACAAATAATAGACTATAAAATAGGCGTATGCAATCAAGCATACGCCTTCATTGTTTATTCAAGATATGTAACGTAATCAGAATTATAATATTCCCAGCTGTCTGCTGAAACAAGTCCGCTGCCGTAATCAACGAGATTATTTTTTACAGAATAATCACTGTACCAGCCATCTACTACATACATACGGCGGTTTGTATCTACTGCACCATACGGCTGATCCATGTATAAAGTATTATCTGTAAATATACAGTGATATCCCCATTCTTCAGCCTGTAAGTGAAGTTCAAACGCAGCCACGATATTTTTATTACCGTTTCTGTAACCTGTATTATCATGAACATTCACGTTATTGCCGGCTATATCCACAAAGCTTCCGGCGTAGTTTGCACCTGTCATACCATCGCCGTAAAATGTACAGTTCTTTATTTCAGTTCCTGTTGTATATTCTTTGACATCAACGTGTTCTGCCGCAACATTCTTGAATGTACATCCGTCTACTACATTATAATCGCACTTATAATCATAGCCGCTTGTGGATTTAGCGCTTCCGATATAAACTCCTTCACCGTATCCGGAAGTTACAAGTCCTGTATCATGTATATATGAATCCTTGACGATACAGTATGAGCTTCCATCACGAATTGCAATGGCTTCTGCTCCAGTGTTGTGCACTTCGCAGTTTCTTATAACGGAATAATTTGAATTGTCAAGTACAATGCCTTTCTGAGATGTTGTTATATTCAGATTTTCAAGAATCCAGTAATCACCTGTTATATGTATAACATATCCATTTTCAGTGTTTTTTCCGGTGATTAACGGTGGATTTTCAGCATCGGCGGCTGTAAGTGTTATCGGAGCATCTGCTGTTCCCTCGGCAGCAGAACTGAATTTCTCTGAACCGATTTCCGTGTAGTCATAAGTTCCGCTTGCAAGACGTATAACATCTCCGGGATTTGCTTTTTGCATGGCAAGTGAAAGTTCTTCAGATGTGGACACATCAATATAGTTTGAACTGGTCTGAGAAATCAATTTTTGCTTCATCATGCATAAGTCAAATACATCAAGGACATTATCCTGACAAAGATCAGCATTCTGCCAGCGTTCTATATTAATTTCCGGCTTTCTGAGAAGCCAGTTCTGTAATGCAATAACATCCGCAATGTTGAATTTTCCGTCAGAATTAATATCACCTGAAACAGATTCATCTGCTGTTTCCTTTGCTGATACTTCCATACTGGATAGTGGAATAAGAATCATGGATGCCATAAATGCTGAAAGTATATGTTTTATCATATTTTTCTCCTTTTATTTTGTTAGTCAATTATTGCCATCTGAATCATCAGAAATTATGATTAAATATTCAGATATTTCCTCAATCTGATAAAGTTCCATAACTTCTGCGTAGTAGATTTCATACGGGTGCGAGAACTTGCCGATATTTTCCCGAAGTTCAATAATTTTTACCGCCACTTCTTCGGATACATACGGAAGAAGCATAAGCGTTTCTATATCAGCTGAATTAAGATCAATTGGTACAACATCCTCAAGTGTAAGCTCGGCAGATTCGGTTATTTCTTCAACGGGAATATCAGTTATTTCCTCTGGTTCATAAGGTCCTTCAGTGATATCCTCTGGTTCTTCTGAAATTTCCTCGTCATAAATAGGATTTTCAACATAAATACTATCACAGATATGTGAGAATATACCGTCACTGATACCGCTGACAAGCATGATTTCCTCTATATTTCGGAAATCTCCGTTATTCTCACGGTAGGAAACGATTTCGTCAGCAAGAATATCGCCGATATACGGAAGTTTGACAAGTTCCTCCTGTCCGGCTGTATTGATATTTATGTACAATTGTTCAGCTTCAACGGTAGTTGCTTCTGTAACAGGAGCAGATTCTGTTTTCGTTGCAGTTGTAGTTTTCGGCTTCTGTTTTTTTACAGTAGTTGCTGCGGTTATGATGTCCGAAGGTGCTGTCGGAGAATCCGCAGACTGTATTATAGTTATAGTTTGAATGGTTGATTTTTTCTTTCGCTGATTAATGGAAGATGCAGCGACAAAACCGATAAGAATAAAACATATAATCGAAATGGTAAGCTTATTCTTATTCATGTCATATCACTCGTTTCACGAACATAGATTACAACGTTCTTTGTATAATTTGTTATAAGTATTCAAAATAATAAATATTATTTTGTCTCTTTCTTGAATTATAGCATATTTCGTTATGAGTGTCAAGGGAATTAACGGTTTATTAAGATATTCGCTTTTTAAATTGATATTATTAGAAAATAAAAAACAACCCGTGAACTATTCACAGATTGTTTTTTTACTATTTGAGTAAATATCTTTATATCTTTATCTTTGTCAGTTCCTTTTTTATGAGACAAAGATCAAATACATCAATTTTCTTATCCTCGTAAATATCGCCCGCCGTCCAGTCAGCAAGTTCTGCGTCAGGTGTTTGAATAAGCCATTTCTGCATTACGACAGCATCCGCTATATTGAATTTACCATCAGCGTTGACATCGCCTTTGATTTTTTCCTCCGTGCTTCCTTTCACGAGTATACTTGCTTTTTTCATTGTCATTGTTCCTGATGAAGGCGTAATCGTCATTCTGTCAAGGTCTGTATATTCAACCTCAAGTGAATCGAGTATTTCAATTATATCTTCTGCAAGAAAGCATGCCTTTTCTCCGTTGTAGTAAAACGGCTGAACAGTCGTCCATATAGGCGTTCCTGACCATTTCTGCAATGCTATAACTGGAGGATCTGAGCATTCATATTCTACTTCTACAGCATAGGTATCTCCGAGATCTTTCAGAAGTTCACCGCTGAGAACAGCTGTATCACTCCAACCGGACCAGCTGCTGTTACCTGTTGCCTCTCCCTCAAATATCGTGCTGTGCTGTGTATATTCACTGCATGGATATTTTGCTACTTTAGTATATATCATATTTCCTTTCGGAGTTTCTCCCTGTCTTTTAAAGAGCTCAGTAAGCGTAACAAATTCATATCCCTGTTCTTGCAGAGTCGGGATTACTGTTTTTATAGCTTCAACAGTTTTATCATTTCCAGCCGCATCATGCAGTAGAACAATCACACCATCCTCAGCGTTATTTATGATATAATATGAACGTTCCTGAGCTGAAACGCTGTCCATAAAATCCTTGCAGTCTATTCCGCAGATAAATGGAAGATCAATTGTGTCATACATTGTCTGACTTACATCAATAAATGGCGGGCGAAAAAATTTTGTCGGTTCGCCTATGATATCAATAACCTTTTCATCGACATAATCAATTTCAGCTTTTATATCTTCGGGAGACATCCCTCCCATATTGGAATGCGTCTTAGAATGATTGTTAATTTCGCAGCCCATATCGTATGCACGTTTTACAGAGACTGCAGATTCCTCATTTATGTTGTCTCCTATAAGGAAAAACGACGCTTTAGCGTTATACTGTTCAAGAACATCAAGAACTTCGTTTGTAGTAGTGGTATTCGGTCCATCGTCAAATGTGAGAGCAATAAGCTTTGTATTATCTGATGCCGCAGATATTTCCTTTACTCTGGTATCAGGAAAAAAGGCAGAAACCATGGCAAATATACCTGTAAACGCTAAAGCTTTAAGAGATACTTTTTTCATTTTTTATTCTCCTTTTTTGATTATCAATGATATTTTATCACAAAAAATGTTGTTTTTCAAGAGGCTTTAAATACATTCAAGGTAAACATTTACTATATAAAAAATATGATTTAATTTTTGTGAATAGCATACCTCGATTAACGAATTATAATAATGAACAAACTAATAACAAATCAGCAGTTTTGTGTAAATTATCTCCATATACAGTTGACAATTATGTATATTTATGCTATAATAATTTAAAAGTGAAATACATTTGTAATGCTTTTACGCATCACACAAATGCAGTCACAATTGTTTTCTCTCGTTCTGCACAATCGGAGAGAATCTAAGGGTCGATTCATTTATAAGGACAAATCAGAAAAAATACCGCTGCTCAGAAGATGCGCGGTATTTTCTGTATAAGCACAAAATTAACAAAAATCAAGGAGTTGATAGGCAATGAAAATCAAAACAATAACCGGAAGTCTTCTCTCAGCATCTCTGATGGTTACTTCTTTCCCAGTTATACTTCCGGCTGTGGCATCCGGAAATAACAACGAAATGCGAGATATTTCCACCATGGAGCTTGTTCAAGATATGGGAATAGGCATCAATCTTGGCAATACCTTCGAATCAAGCGGCGACTGGATCGCTCAGTGGGGTGACGGTACTCCGAATTCCTATGAAACAGCATGGGGAAGTCCTACGGTAACAAAGGAACTTATTCAAGGCTATGCAGACGCTGGTTTCGGAGTTGTTCGTGTGCCCGTAGCATGGTCAAATATGATGGCAAATGACGGCAGTTACAAAATCAATCCTGACTATATGTCAAGAGTACAACAAGTCGTAGACTGGATTCTTGACGAGGATATGTATGTAATTCTCAACCTTCACTGGGACGGCGGATGGCTTGAAAAGCTTCCCGAAGATCACGATAATGTTATGGCAAAATACAGCGCAATCTGGGAGCAGGTTTCTGCTGAATTCAGTATGTACGGCGATCATTTGATGTTTGAAGCTCAGAATGAAGAACTTGGATGGGGTACTCTCTGGAATCAGTGGAGCGGTTCTACTGACGGAAAAGCAGAATCATATGGATATGTAAATGAGGTCAATCAGACTTTCGTCAATATCGTCCGTAATTCCGGAGGAAATAATCCGGAGCGTCATCTGCTGATTTCCGGATATAATACTGACATCAAGCTTACATGTGATCCGCTTTTCAAAATGCCTGATGATCCCGCTGGAAGAATGGCACTCTCAGTTCATTACTATACTCCGGCTGGATTTGCAATTCTTGAAGAAGATGCAGATTGGGGAAAAGCTTCCTCTACATGGGGCACTGAAGCTGAAATCGCAGAGCTTGAACGCAATATGGATTCATTGAAAAATACATTCACTGAAAAGGGAATTCCTGTAATCATAGGCGAATACGGCTGTCCTAAGAAAAACAAGGAACCTGAATCTGTTCGTAAATTTATTACAAGCGTCTGTGAGGCGTCAGTTTCAAGAAATGGAATTTGTCCTGTTTTATGGGATATAACTGATCTTCATTACGACCGTACATCATTTAAAATGACTGATGAAGAATTAGGAAAACAACTGCTTGAAATCAGAGATAAGTATTTCAAAAAAGATACTCCCGATACTATTTCAGGCGATGTAAACAAAGACGGAAAATTCACTGTTGCTGATGCTGTTATGCTTGGCAGCTGGATTCTCCAGAGACCTGATGCTGAATTAGCTGACTGGGAAAGCGGTGATATCAGCACTGACGGCATAATAGATATATTCGATTTATGTCTTATGAGAAAAATGCTCCTTAAAGTGTGATAAAGAAGCCATTATTTACTTGACTCTATTATAGAAAAACATCAGCATAATCTTTTCTTAGACTTTACATTTCATATTAAGGATGATATAATAAAACATATACAAATTAATTCCGCTTTTATGAAACAAAATTTTTAATAGAGGAGCAAACATGAAAATAAGATTTATTGAACCGGCAAATACCCCATATAAAAAATCATTGAAAAATCATTTTGTATATGATGAAAATATCCGTACCCCATCAAACGGTATAATTACTCTTGCTACAATTCTGAAGCCTATATATGGTGATGTTTTCTGCTACAGCGAATCAATTTCTGAAATAAAATGGAATGACGTTTTTGACGCTGACATTATTTTTATAAGCATTTTCACATTCAATGCAAATCGTGGATATAAGCTTGCCAGATATATCCGCAGACACAGCAAGGCTCTTATTGTTTTTGGCGGTCTGCATGCTACACTTAATTACAAGGAAACAGCAAAATACTGCGATTATGTTCTTCGTGGCGAAGGCGATGAGCTTATTGTAGAATTTACAAAAACTATCAGCAGCGGAAAAGCTGTCACTTCTCCTGGTATCGCTTACATCCGTAACGGAAAGCTTATAAGTACAGGAGAACCGAAAATTCCGGAGAAAATTGATACTATACCGGACAGAAATCTTCTCTATGGCTTCAAAAAAGCAACGAAATACAATACTGTATGGCCGCAGGTCCATGCTTCAAGAGGTTGTCCGCACAATTGCGATTACTGCGCTCTTGTAGCAGCATTCGGCAGAAAAGTTCGTACAAGATCGCCTGAAAATGTTGTTGACGATATCGAACAGGCTATCGAATTTTTCAGCGGCAGCAGACGTCTTGCAAACATGCTGTGGATAACGGACGACAACTTTTTTGCTGACAGAAAATGGGCGATTTCTGTACTCAATGAAATAATAAACAGAAAAATAAAATATTCCTTTACTATTCAGGCTCGATATGAAGTAGGCTTCGACGACGAAATGCTTGTTCTCCTTAAAAAAGCCGGTTTTGACGAGCTTGCTATGGGAATTGAATTCCTTGAGGATGAATCCTTCAAAAACTATAACAAAAAAAGTACTTATGATGATATTCTCCGCTCTGTCAGAAATATCCAGAAGCACGGACTCAGAACAAGAGGTCTTTTCATTTTTGGTGCGGATAACCATACTACAGGTATCGGAGATCGTCTTGCTGACTTTGTAATCAAAAATAATATAAGCGGTGTGCTTATTCAGGCTATGTATTTCATTCCGGGAACTCCCGTTTACGAAACACACAAAAACTGCCTTATCGACACCTCTGACTGGTCAAGATGTACGGGTAAGGCAGTTCATTATCCTGTAAATATGACTCCTGCTCAGCTTCAGCAGGAAATAATTACCGCAAGCGCAAAGATATACTCTGTAAAACGGCTTTTCGGAGCGATCATCCGTAAACGTGGTCTTGAACGTATTCTCTTTATCGGAGAATTCTTCTGGCAGAAAGGTGTCCGCAAAAAACTCAGAGATGAACTGCCATATCTTGAAAAGATTAATAAAAAGATGTAAGCATATGTCAATAAAATTATCTAAAAAAGACGTTCTGCAATTGTTTGCAAAACGTCTTTTCATCTTTATACCGGTGGATTATATCGGCTGATAAATGCTAATATATCGCCGCCTTCACGGATGTCGATATAGTTGTTCCCATCAGCAGTTTCAAGAACAGCATATATAATTTCACTGTCTGTACCGCCAACTGTAAAGAGGAATCTTCCATTCATATCCTTTAGTTTGTATTCCATTACATACATACCTGAACCAATATCTTTACATTCGAATTTTTCAAGATCAGCCCATGTAAGATCGTATCCTTTCTCGGAAAGTTCTATAATGTCTGTGCTTGATATCAGCTGTTTATCAGATAAAACCGTATCTACGAGTTTTTGTTTCATCGCAACAAGGTCAAATACGTCAAGTTCTCCGTCAAAACACAAATCAGCAGCATACCAGTTATCAGGCATTTCATCCGGATTCAGAAGACCTTTCTGGAATGATACAACATCCGCTACATTGAATGAACCATCACCGTTGATATCACCGTCAGGAGGTGCGACATCTCCGGCAAGTGGCGGAATAATTTCCTCTGTGGTTGGCTCGATAAACTCATCAGGTGGTAATGGTACTCCACCAAGCGGTGGAAATTCTTCTGTGGTTGGTTCGATGTATTCATCCGGCACCATTGGTATACCTTCGAGCGGTGGAAATTCCTCTGTGGTCGGTTCGATGTATCCATCTGTAGGCATTGGTATTCCGGCTGTGGGTGGAAATTCTTCTGTATCAGGCTCTGTTTTGTCGGGCGGCATCATTCCTCCCATAATAAGAGTTGTTGTGTCGGGCGGTACTGTAACTCCACCAAGCGGAATATCAATTTCAGTTGTTGTTTCAATCGGTGCTGATGATGTTTTTACTGGCTTCGCATTTTCTTCCGAAGCAGTTGATATCAATGCTGCTGCAGCGGTACCAACAGATACAGATGCTATCAATGCTGATATTTCTTTTATGAATTTTCTCATGTTTTCATACCTCCGTTTTCTTTAGATATTATTTCAAGTGCAGTAAGTATGTGCACTTGTTCTTCCATGCAGGCAGCTTCCGAAATATCCCGCACACTTCCTGTAGTAGACATCTTCCGGCATGCACAGGAATTACGGCAATATTCTGCCAACTCGCAGCCTTCGCATCTTTCTGATACCATTGAATAATCAGGATGCGCTTTTCTCGCCTTTTCTGCTTCAATTCCAACTGAAATATCACCGCAGCGATATTCCGGTTTATTCTGAAACTGTATACACGGATAAAAATTGCCGTCCCAGTTTATGAAAACTTTCTTTTTGCATATTTCGCATGTACTTGGTGTATTACTCTTTATTGTTTTCTTTTTAACAGCAAGCTCATATACGAATAAATCCGGTATTTCAGCGATTTTTCGCCATTGTTCCCGTAAAATATCCCCAAAACTATCGGGATCATCGGGCATAAGAAATGCATCCATTGCGGCAGAAACCTTTTTAACTCCGAGATTTTTCAGATACATGATATTATTGTAAAGCTCAGGGAGCGTCTGCTCTGTGTATACAAGCTGTACAAGCGTTTCGGGCTGATATTTCATGAGGATTTTCAGATTTGCGTCAAGAAGTGCGGTATCAACTCCACGCTCTGTACATTTTATACCGTCGTGCGACATATTGATAATTACATTTCTGTCTGCACACCATCTTATAAATTCTTCATCAAGGAGAGTTCCGTTTGTCGTGATTACAAATCGTTTTGCCTTGAGATTTTCGCAGTAATATTTCACTGTATCTTTGTATAGCAGAGGTTCGCCGCCGAAAAGATATACAGTTCCGGCATTCCCCTGACGATTTATGTAATCAGCAATTTTCACCTTGATTTCATCATTTAAATGTCCGTATTCTGTATTCAGATGCCTTTCGTAACAATAACTGCATTTAAGATTGCATTTATTTGTTATGCT
>JAFXEJ010000130.1 GCA_017513795.1 Ruminococcus sp. | reverse complement strand
CCACTTCAAAATAGACAGTTCTAGTCTCGTTATCTTCCTCATAGAGTCTTATCCAGCCGGATTGTCCATTATATTCTGTATACATCCAGTAATTGTTATTTTTGTTATACCCCATTTCACGAAGAAGCTCATATCTCGGAATTGAAGCAACAACGGGATAGCTTGTATCAGGTCCCAGATAAAGAGGAAGTTCCTCTGCTACAACCTCAGTCGGAGTATAATATACGGCAGGAATCTCAGGCTGAACAACAGTTGTACTCTGCTTGATAAGCTCACGCTTCATAAGGTTAAGGTCGAAAACAGTGAGCATATTGTCGAGGTCATAGTCGCCCTCCTGCCAGTCATAAATCTCAACATCCTTTGCGCCGGTAAGCCATTTCTGTAATGTAACTGCGTCTGCGATTGTCAGCTTCCCGTCGCCGTTTATATTGCCGGAAACTTTGATTTTCGTTTTGAACAAAATATCCATAGAGCCATTTTCGTAGACTATAACATCTGGCTCATCTTCGGTGGTAAATTCAAACAGGTCAGCAGTCTGATAAAAATTTGCCAGCTGGTCATTTTCAAGAATCATCGGGTTTGAGTCAACAGCATAGAAAGGACCTGTATACATCCAGCCTCCGGTTACATTCGGATTCTTGAAACCGATATTCGTGCCGAAATAGAAGTTATGATTTTTTATTACTTCATCCGGAATCAGTTTGCCTGTATCCTCGTCATACACAAAAATTCTTGTCGCATAGTCCGGAAGATCAGAGTTATATTTGCGGTATACGAGATAGCAGTTGAGTTTCATGCAGTCTTCGTTGTCGGATGTAACTTCAAATCCACGAAACTCATAGCATCCGTCTTCCGTTGCGATATGGAAAGAATAGCTGCAATTCGGATCATAGGCTCTGGTTGAATCTATGATACAGGGATTCGAGGTGACAGGAAACAGTTCATCGAGCAAAGGCTCATCCGGACTATGCTGTATAGTACTTTTCACGAATGAAGAATCTTCAGGAATGTCGATAAGCTCGCCTGTATACTTGTCTATAAATGTAATAATTGTACTGCCGTTTGAAAGGTCAACAATCTCGGTACAGTTGTTTTTTATGTGATAGGTTCCGTTTGACGTTTCATAGGCAGGTTCAGCAGACCACTCTCTGCCGATACTCCACTCTACATCGACTAAACCGTCTGCAATAGGTTCATACACAAGAACAGAGCGGGACATTCCGCCGTCTGTGATATAAAGCTCAAAGGGATCGCAGTTAGATTCCATAAGCTCAGTAATTTTTCCGTCACCGGTCTGCTCCATTGTAAGAGAGGCTCCTGTTCCTGAGGGAACATTCGCACAGTATGTGATATACTGGGAATTAGGATAAACGCAGGCACGATTAGAATCATTACTGTAGCTTTCAAGCCAATTATATTCAGCAGGGCAGTCGGGAAGCCAGCTGTAAATATCAGTCTGTTCAATATAGCCGCTTGGATTTTCAAATGTGAAGGTTTCCATTACGATTTTCTTGTAATTGTCACCGTAATCTCTCAGCCATTGTACAGTCAGGTCGTAACCTTCAAACACACGGAACATCTGAACTTCAAAAGCCACACCTACGCCGTATTTCTCGAAGTTCTCAAAAATGGTGTAATCGTCGGTAGGCAGACCGAGCTTATTGCAGTATTCTTCATATTCCGCAAGAGCTTCCTCATCATCGGGAGAGGGCATTTCGGGAATTTCAAGCTCAAAAATCGCACGGCTTGTACAGCAAGGCGTATTAATATTAACCATACTGCCGGAGAAAGAAGTCCTATAGGTGTCTTTTTCGGCGAGCTGAATAGGCTTTACAAGGCAGATGTAATTATCCTCTACATGGGATTTGCCGTATGTGTTGTAAAACTGCATTGCATCGGCGAAGTTCATGGGCGTCCAGTCGGGGAGAATTCCGATAATCGAGTCGTATTCAGACTCATATTCCGATTCGGCATATACAGGCGGAATTGCCGCCGCAGATGAAAGCATCACACCGGCTGTAAGAATTGATAATAGTTTGTTTTTCATGGTAGTCCCTCCTTAAAATTATTGAAATTGCGCTTCGGGAAATACGCTGAATATTTCCTTCTATATATTAGTCGTTTTTTAAAGCAAAAAACTCTCACTTTTTAAAAAAATTTTTTAAGAGTATAAATACAGAGCGTCCGCTTGAATTATGATTTAAGGCAATAGAGCGTATCTGACAAAATATGATAAATAGTTTAATTTTCGGGTAAAGTTTGAGTTTATTAATAATTATTTCACAAATATCATGAAATGCGGTTAAATTATTTTCGACAATATACAGAAATTTAAAAAATCAGGTGACAAAAACGATAATATATAGTATAATTAGTTTGCCTTTATTCAGATAGTATATTTTTGATGAGGTAAATTCTGTAAATTGCGAGGTTGACAAGTGAGTACATTCAAAAAGGCGTTCCTATTCAATGGTATCGGAACCAAACCGGAAAAACTCTTTCAGGCGATGACTCCGCAGATGCTCGAAAAGCACCGCAGTTATCAGCATGATGAGTTCACAAGACTCGGACTGAATGAGAATCTTTCTGAAAATACACCTATGGACAGGCTTGCGGCAGAATGGCTTACATCCCTGATATCAGACCGTGTGGTGTATGAGTACTACATAGAAAAGGGGATAATCCCTGACATCGGAATGGGACACAGCTCCGGAATCGTCAGCATAAGTGCGTGTTTCGGTTCTGTAAGCCACGAATTTGCTCACGAGATCATCATGATGAACCGTGCCACTATGCGCTCGCTGAGTGTATCCGGTGAAAAGCAGGATATGGGCACTATCATTGGTATGAGCATTGATGATGTGAACGAACTTATCGCAGAAAAGAATTATTCACCCGATGAAGTTATCGTAGGAAGCGCAAATTCGAGGATATGCACTATGATTTCCGGCAGAGAGGACGCAGTAAAACAGCTTTTGCTTGACGCACAGGAAGCAGGCGCAATCAAGGTGATACCTTTCAATATCGGACTTGCATATCATCATCCCATGATCGAAAAGCATTCCCACGAGTATGTTGAATTCTGCGCAGAAGGGGAGTACCGTGCACCGGAATATCCTATTTTGTCGATTTTTGACGGACGTATCATGACGGACGGTCAGGATATCATGCGTGAAAATCAGATCAACATTCTCAACCCTATACGGTGGGATCTTGCGCTGAAAAAGCTTGAAGAACTCGGTGTTACTGAATTCTTCGATATAAGCGCAAACGGTGCGGTCGGAAAATTCTCACGCATCAGCAGACGAAAGGGCAGAATTTACACCTTCGACGAGGTATAAGGCATTAATTAAATTACGGCATACAGCCAAAAGGAGGAAATCTCAATGAGAGAGATTACAGAGGAAATCAGACAGGAAATTCAGGACATGATATTTGATTATTACGCAGACGAATGTGAGATCGACAGAGATGAGATCACAATGGAATCCAATCCGCAGGAAGATCTCGGAAGCGATTCTCTTATGTTTGTTGAGCTTATCGAAATGACAGCTGAAAAGTATGACATCGACGTAAAGCTCCAGTCTATCGGCAAGTACATGCTCAAGACTCCTATGGACACAATGAAGGACGTTGTTGAAATGATCTGCAAGATCTACCAGTACGGCAACGATATCGTAAATCTCTGATGAATACAGTAACAAGCAATATTTCTACTCTTTATGCAGAAAACAATACGGCAGTCCTCACACTTGAAAACGGTGCGAAGAATCTTCTCACAGAGCCGGAATTCATCGAAAAGGATGTGCTTCTCGGATTTTTAAGCGAACATCCGGAGGTGAATTCCCTCGTGATAAGAGGAAAAGGACGCCATTTTTCACATGGTGCAGATGTATCACTTTTTTCTGATGCGTCAGCACGAAGCTCTATAACTGAGAAGCTTGAAAAATCCCGTGAGCTTCTCCGCACAATAGAACGTCTGCCGATACTTACGGCTGCGGCTATAAACGGCGGATGCTTCGGCGGAGGTCTTGAGATAGCACTCAGCTGTCAGTTCAGAATAGCGTCACCTAAGGCTTATCTTGGACTTACTGAGATAATGCACGGCGTTGTTCCCGGAATGGGCGGAATGGAGCGTATGCAGAAGCTTCTCGGCAGAGAAAAGGCTCTTATGATGTGTCTGAACGGCGATATGATAACAGCACAGCAGGCTCTTGACGGCGGTCTTGTTACCGGAATCTCTGCGGAAAAGGACGCATTCCCGGAATGTATGGAGTTCGTTCAGAAGCTTGCAGAAGGAAAATCAAAGCTTCAGATAGAGTGCATCATCCAGACGATGAATAACGCTCTTGACGGCGCTGAGGATCCCTCAAAGGGACAGTTTGAAAAGGTTCTTGCACAGATAAACGAAGGGTAGAAGATGAAAAGTACATTTACACTGACTGTTCGGGGATACGAGCTTGACTCTTTCGGACATGTCAATAATGCAGTATATCTGCAATATGCCGAAGCGGCAAAATGGGATTTTTTCAGAAAATGCGGTGCGCTTGCGCATTTACAGGAACAGAAGCTTTTTCCTGTCATCCTCGAAAACAATATCCGCTATATGAACGAGCTTAAACATATGGAGGAAGTTCTTGTGACGACGGAATGGGAATTTTCGCAGAATATCACGAAGTTCCGCCATATTATTTCCAGCCTTACGACAGGAAAGCGTTCGTGCCGGATAACAGGCAAACTTGCGTATGTAGACGAAAACCGCATGATATGTACAATTCCCGCAGATATCACAGATATGATGGAGCGTGGTACGGATGATTATTCAGAATCATAACGGATTTACAGAAATAACCGGCTGTAAGGCTCTCGGCGAGCTTTACGCTGAAAGGGACAGACTCGGCGATATGCCGGTAATTCTTGTCCATGCAGACGATATGGAAAATTCAGTCTCGGAGGAGACAGCGGCATGGCTCATGGATGCGCCGTTTATCACAGTTATTGCGGCAGAGAATACTGGACGTTTTTCCTATGGCCTTATGTCGCTTTTTGATGTGCGTCTTGGCGGAAATCCCTATCCTGCGGCTTCTGCTGATGCAGACGAAAGATACAGATTTCTCTGCGGAGATACGGCATACGAGATGCTTTCTGCCGGCAAAACGGAAAATGCTCCGAATTTCGTGACAGTTCTCTCTGATGAGGAGGGATTTTCTGCGGCAGCTGTATCATATCTTGAACATATCTGCTCAGGAAGAACTTCCGGACAGCTCAGCATACTGACAGGCTGTCTTAAAGCCGCTGTAAAGGGCGGTACAGAAGCTGTACTTTCGGCAGAATCAAACGGATTTTACGCACTGATGGCACAGAAAACGGAGGAACAGTCAGATGAATGAAAAAGCGTTTGTGATAACAGAAGATGACGGTATCCTTGTACTTACGATGCAGTCTGAGGGAAATAACCTTATGACGGCGTCGTTTTTTGAGGGGTATGAAGCCGCTATGGCTGAGGTGGAACGTCTTGCTTCCGAAAAGAAGTGGAAGGGCATGATAATCTGCGGCGGCGGCAGACATTTCAGCGTCGGAGCCGATGTTGAATCATTAAGCGAGCGTTCCTCTAAGGAGCTTCCGGAGCTTCGCAGCACAGGACAGAGTCCTGAGGGACACCACAGACAGAAGCACTTTTTCACGTTCCTGTATGACCTTCCATTTCCTGTAGTAAGCGTAGTTACCGGTTTTTGTATCGGTTCTGGAAGCGAAATAGCAGTTAACAGTCATTTCCGCATTGCAGAGAAGAATGCACGCATAGGTCAGCCTGAGAGTACTTTCGGAATCCTTCCGGCACTTGGCGGAATCGCAAGGAGCATCACTCACACAGGAATGCAGAATGCCTTTGATATCGTTGTTTCCGGTGAGCTTTTCTCTGCTGAAAGAGCTGGAGAGTTTCTCTGGGCAAACGAGGTAGTCGGTAAGAAGGCAGGTTTCAGCCGTGCAAAACAGCTTATAAACTTCATCAGCAGTACGGGCGAGGAATTTACAGCTGACAAGGCTGCTGGATTCTACAGACGTTTTCTTGAAACGGGGGAAGTGTAATGAATATAGGTCTTGTGGGCTATGGTAAAATGGGAAGCGAGATTTTCTCACTTCTTTTTGATACAGTGAAGGACGCAGATATTACTGTTATATCTCAGCATGATACGGAAAAAAGCCGTGAGGGTATAGAAAAGCTTCTTGCACGACAGCTCAAGCGAAAGAGGATCTCTCAGGAGGTTTACGACGCAAAATGCAAGTCCTTCCGATTCACTGACGATTACAATGCGCTTTCCGGCTGTGATATCGTTATTGAGTCTGCTTACGAGGATATGAATGTCAAAAAGGATATCTTTTTAAAGCTTGATAAGATAGTTCCGGCGGAAGCTCTGCTTCTTACGAACACATCCTCACTTGACATCGCTGAGGTTTTCAGTGGAAATTCCCATCCTGAGCGCTGTCTCGGAATGCATTTCTTCTATCCGGTAAAGCTTTCCGGATTTGTTGAGCTCAATTACCTCCCCGAAAATACACCGGAGGTTCTTGACAAGGCTGAAGCCCTGATAACAGCTTCCGGAAAACGTGCACTGCGTTTTGCCGGAGAATATCACATTTACCTTAATCAGATACTTGCGCTCTGTATTTCGCATTCCATCCGTACCGCCGGAGAAGCCGGTGCGACAGCGGAGGAATTCGACAGCGCAGTAAAGGAATATTTCCCATTTGCCGGACCTTTTGCAGTTCTTGATACTGTAAGTCTCGGACTTATGGCAAAGAATCCGGAGGGATTCCGTATCAGCCGCAATGCTTCGCTTCTGCGCTGCGGATACGATATCATGAATGGCTGGATAGAAAAGGGTTATCCGGCAGGAAGCGGCGAGCTTCTTGACTACATGAAGGAAGTACAGACATCCTCCGGCTGTGATACAAGTGGATTTGCCGGCGGTGTTATTGCCCTGATACTCAATGCGGCAGTATTTGCGGCAAATGAGTCAGGATGTGAAAAAGAAGCTCTCCTTGACGCTGCTGCTGATGTTCTCGGACTTGCAGAAAAGCTTCCGGAATATTACAGTGCAATGGGTTATGAAACAGTAAAGAAAGAGCTTGACCGTCTTTATGCGGAAACAGGCTTTGAAGTATACATTGCAGCTGAAAAAGCTGATTTTGACAAAATTTATGTCTGATCGCCGGGCGGTCATTTAGAACGGGAGGAATAATTATGAGAAAAGTTGTAGTTACAGGTATGGGTGCTGTGACATCCATCGGTGCGACTATGCCTGCATTCTGGGACGGTCTTGTCAGCGGAAAATGCGGCATGAAGAAGATTGAGCGCATGTCCGTTGAGGAGCACGAAACAACCGTTGCTGCTGAGGTGGACGAAGCTTATCAGACAGAAATTTCAAAATACTGGAAGAAGCGTCAGCTTGGCGCAACAACAGCCACTACTCAGTTCGGACTTGCTTCCGCTGCTGAGGCTGTTACTGACTGCGGAGTTGATATGAATGAATACGATGGCTCTAAGGTAGGAGTTATTTTCGGCGTTATAGATACTGTTTACGAGGACGCAGAGTGCGAGAAGAAGAACAATCTCACACTTAAAAATATGCCCAACGGACTTCCGGCTCTTATTGCTCTGAAATTCGGTTTTCAGGGACCTAATTTCAGCCTTTCAACTGCATGTGCTTCATCTGCCTATGCTATAGCACTCGGCAAGCAGATGATTGAAAGTGGTCTCTGCGATATGGTTGTTGCCGGCGGTACATCCGGAATGGTTTCTCACGATACTATCACAGGATTCAATCAGCTTCTTGCTATGTCTGTAAATCCTGATCCTGAAACGGCAGCACGTCCCTTTACAAAGAACCGTGATGGATTTATCATGGGCGAGGGCGGTGGAACTATCATCCTTGAAGCTGAGGAATCTGCTAAAAAGCGTGGAGCAAGAATCTACTGTGAGCTTGCCGGAGCATCTGCAACATGTGAGGCTTTCAATCTTACAGCTCCTCAGACAGACGGAATCGGCATGGCAGTTTCAATGAGAAAGGCTCTTGAAGATGCCGCAGTTTCACCTGACGAAGTAAATTACATAAACGCTCACGGAACATCAACATCACTCAACGATCTTTACGAGACAAAGGCTATTCACAGCGTTTTCGGAGATCACGCAAAGGAACTTGCAGTTTCTTCTATCAAGGCGGCTATCGGACATACTCTCGGAGCCTGCGGTGCACTTGAGGGAATTGCCTGCGTCAAGGCGATAGAGACAGGAATACTTCCTCCTACTCTCCACTACGATGAGCCTGATGAGGAGCTTGATCTTGACTATGTTCCCAATGAAGCAAGAAAAGCTGATGTAAATGTAGCGATTTCCAATTCATTCGGATTCGGCGGACACAATTCAACGCTCGTATTCCGCAGATACAACGGTTGAGGAGGTAACTGAATATGCCTATCTGTCAGATGAAAACAAACTACCGCTTTGATGCGCAGAAAAGAACTGCTTTCATGAACGAGATAGCTTCTGCAATGGCAGAGCTTATCGAAAAGCCACTTCCTGCTGTAATGGTAATGCTTGATGATTTTCATATGCTTATGAATCAGAGCGAAGATACAGTATTTTTCGGCGAATTCCGCTATCTGAGGGATTTCTCTGATGCGGATGAAAGAAAAGCCTGGCTTGATGTCTTTGCAGACAGAATGCTTGAAATTATTCAGAAATATACAGGAGTGAATCCCAACAGAGTATATATGCAGTTTACCGAAATGACGAGAGAATCTGCATGGAAATACACTCCGCCCAGTAAAAAATAAAAGAAAGAGAAGGCTTTGATTTATGAAATGGTCTATCAGAGATTTACTTAATCCCGTTGCAACACGTTCACTCCTGTTCGGAGCAAATCCGTTTGATCTTGAATTCATCCTTAAAAAAATTGACGGTATAAAGGTCAAAAGCGGAAAGCAGATACAGTCTGTATGGCTCGGAGAATGGGCACAGAAAATTGAAAGATACAATACTCTTGCTGAACAGGCTGAGCAGAAAAACAACCGTATTTCCGCAAGAGCTTACTACAGACTTGCAATGCAGTGCCACTATGCGTGCTTCATGATAAATACAGACGATATCGACAAGAAGAAGGAAATTTATTCCGGACTTGAAGAAAGCTACCGCAAGTATATTGCTGTATGTCCCAATAAAATCGAATATGTTGAAATTGATACTGAGTACGGAAAAATGCCGGCATATCTTCATTATCCAGATGACGGAAGCAAGGGTAAATATCCGCTTGTTGTAACATATTCCGGAATCGGAAGCTGCAAGGAAGAACTTGAAATGCTTGCAGATCCTATGAATGAGCGTGGAGCTGCTGTTCTCTGCGTGGACATGCCCGGTGCCGGTGCATCTGTTATCTGGAACGGTCTTAAATGCTGCGGATCCCAGATAGAAGCTGCATTCGAGGGAATTTCACGCTGGATAGACAGCCGTGAGGATATCGACAGCGATAATGTTGCTGATTTCGGACTCTGCATGGGCGGCGGATATGCGTTCAGAGCTGCTGTAAAGCGTCCGGCAACAAAGTGCTGCGTAACACTTTTCCCGCTTCTCATGGGATTTGCTGATATGGATTCCATCCCGATCTGGATGAAAAGAGGTAAGTGGGCTTCCTCACAGTACGGCGATGACTTCCTCAATAGTATGAATGTTCTTCTTGAAGGAAAGCTCAGTTCTGATTATCTTCTCGTATACAGCCCTGACGACAACTGGATGGATACTGACGCTTCAATGCGCCTTTTCGACAGAGCTGACGGCTATAAGGAAAAGATTTTCGTTGATGAAAAGCCGGCTTACGTTTCTGAGGAAACTATCATGCATGCAATGCCGGTAGGAGAGCAGTTCCACTGGGTAAAGCATATTGCTGCTGACTTTATAGCAGAGAGAATAATTAAGTGAGGTTAAGACGTGAAAAAGACTTTTTTTGATTATTACCGTGAATATGCTCAGAAGGATCCCGATAAAGTTCTTCTCCGCATAGATGATGATACTCTTACATACGGCGAATTCATGCAGAAAACTGCTGTAATTGCTTCGGGAATGCAGAAGCTCGGAATCTGTGCTGACGACAAGGTGGGAATCGTTATGCCCAACAGCATCGACTGGTATCTTGTATTCTGGTCGGCAGTACGCATCGGAGCGCAGCCGGCACCTATTGATCCGCAGAGCGGTACAATGGAGCTTCTTCAGCTTCTTCCGTCAACAAACGTTAAAGTATGCTTTGCGGCTGAAAAATACCGCAGCAACAATATCATCGGCGCAATGCAGCAGGTAGTTCCGGCTGAGGTTGCGCTTGACAAGGTAGTATGCTTCACAGAAAATGGTACAGAGCTTGCAGAGCCGTTTATTTCAGCAGAAAAGTTCTTCTCTGAATACTGCGGCGAGGAGTGCGAGGAATATATTCCCGGTGAAGATCACGTTATGTCGCTTGCATGTACATCAGGAAGTACCGGCAATCCCAAGATACTTTCAGTACCCTACTACGGATTCCTCGAAACACAGGACGATATGGGAACACATCTCGGTTTTGGCGAGAACGAGGTTATGATGCTCGGAATGACGCTCTATCATCAGGGCGGCTTCGGTATGGGACTCCAGACAACTGTAAAGGGCGGTACAGTTATGTATCAGCCGCAGTTCAATCCGCAGACATTCCTTGAAACAGTACAGAAGTACAAGGTAAGCGTAATTCAGCTTACATCCACACTTGCGAAGGTACTTCTTTCCACACCGGATTTTGATAAGTATGATCTTTCAAGTGTTCATACAAGCTATTTTGCCGGCGAGGTTCTTCCTAAGGAGATAGCTGATGTATTCGTTCAGAAACTCGGCATCCGTGTTATAAATGTTATCGGTTCGTCCGAAACTACAACAATGGTCGTATGGGATTCAGCAATTGACGGCGATAAGGATCCAAGCGATTTCAGAAAGCTTCCGTTCACTGATATCCGTGTTCTTGATGAGGAAGGAAATGAAGTTCCCGAAGGCGGTACAGGCGAACTCTGCGTATATACAGCCGGAGTTATTACTGAATATTTCGGTAATCCCGAGCTTTCAGCAGAAAAGATTCACACAGACGATCAGGGACGCCGCTGGTTCTCCACAGGCGATCTTGTAAGCAGACTTCCTGACGGTATTGTTCGTTTTGCCGGAAGAAGCAAGCGTATTATAAAGCGAGGCGGAAACCTCGTTCATGCGGAGGAAGTTGAAGCTTGTCTTCTTACATACGAGAAGGTTGCAGCAGCAGCCGTAACTGATGAGCCGCATCCTGTAATAGGTCAGCAGATTGTTGCATATATCCAGCCTAAGGGCGATGAAAGAATCACAAGAGGCGAGATAGCAAAATTCTTTGACGGCAAGCTTTCAGCATATAAGGTTCCGGATAAGATAGTTCTTGTTGAAGAACTTCCTAAGGATGTCGGCAAGATACAGTTCAAGTATCTCAGGAAAAAGGAATACCACTAAGGTATATGGAAAGGATAAAAATATGAATAATTTGGATTTCAACCAGTTCAAGCAGATTATCTCCGATTATGTAGGAGTTGACGCAGGCGAGATTAACGAAAATACAGACGTTTATGAGGATCTTTACCTTGACTCTCTCGGTCTTTTCGGTCTCGGAAGCGAAATTACAGAGACACTCCGCCTGAATATTCCGCTTTCATCTGTTGCTTCTATCAGCAGAGTAGGCGAGATGTTCGACCTTCTCAACCGTGAAGGCACTCCGATAGAATAAGCGAGGGCAGAAATGGTATTGTTTTTCCTGCCTCATGCCGGAGGTTCTGCAAAAAGCTACTGTTCATTCAAGCGTTTTCTGCCGCAGTCGTTGAAAGTAATTCCTATGGAGATAGCCGGACGAAGCACAAGAAGCTCTGAACCGCTGTTCACGGATATTTCGGACTGCTGCCGTGATCTTCTTGAAAAACACAGAGATGTGATAGCATCAGAGGAATATGCGATATTCGGGCACAGCATGGGAACTCTCCTTGCATGTGAGCTTGTCCGTCAGGCGAGAGAACAGGGACTTCCTGAGCCTGAGCACGTTTTTCTGTCGGGCAGATGCAGTGCCGATGAAAAGGCAATGATCTTCAAATCAGATGAAACGACGACAGATGAGGATATAACGGACTTTTTCTTCTCAAAATCGCTCTTTCCGAAGCCAGCACAAGGGGCAGAGGAACTCATGGCGATGCTCAGCCGGATACTCTGCGCTGATGTCCGTATGGCAGACAAATGCTGTATTTCGCCGGAAGAATTCAAGTTTTCGTGCGATATCACAGTGCTTTACGGCAAGGATGACGAGATGCTTTCAGCCTATGATATGCACGGCTGGCAGAGAATGACTGACGGAAACTGCACTGTTCATGATTTTGAAGGAGCGCATTTCTACTATCAGGAAAACAAGGAAGCTGTATGCCGCATTATAGCGGATACGCTGAATATATAATGATTAAGGACTATATTGCGCAAACAATATAGTCCTTTTTTAATGTATTATGACTGCTCAGAAAGAAGAATTTCTACTCTGCTCTGGATAAATTCAGCACATTCTTCGGCTGTTATTTCGTCGTTTTTGTATCGCTCGATTTCATCCCACAGTATTTGGTGTATATCAGAATTGCTATATTCAAGCTCTGTGCAGTTCATCACAAATTCTTTGTATCTCTGAACATCCTCCTCTGTAATAACAAGAGGATATTCAAATTCAACAATTTCTCCGTTTTCTAAGTTTGAACTTACTTTTCGTGTTTGCGGTTCTTTGGTAACAGAATTCTTAAGTCCGGTTTCAAAAGCTTTCTTGTTTGTCCAGTTCCAGCCGGGAAATTCCTCTCCCATAGGAATTTGCCTTTCATCGCTCAGCAGATACGAAACGAATGCCCATGCGCCGTCAGGACAATCGCCGGTATTCATGATAGTAAAGCAGTTGTCGCAGGTCATCATACCCTTGCCGTTTCCGCCGGGCAGATTAAGAATAGAAGCCTCTGAGAAAGGCAGTCCCATTCTTGCGAGTTCTTCTGCGGCATGAAGAACTCCATATCTTGAACTGGAATTTACAGAAATCATGGCGTGTTCTCCGTTCATTACCGTTGATTGTCTCTTAAGGTATTCGGCATCTCGGTCAGCTGTCACATCCAGTGCAAAAGCATTCTTAGTATTTTTGCAGAATTCCAGAAGCTTTACAAAATCCTTGCTGTCAAAATTGCAGGTACCGTTTTCAGCGTCAACCCAAGGAGTTAAGTTATCTGATAATATAGTAGTGAAAAGATCATTATTGTATTGCTCATCTGTAAAATACATATCATCGGGACAGCTTTCAAATTTCTCGTACATATCATCAAACGACCAGTTGCGGTATTCCTCACCAACGACATTGCTGTTAGCGTACCATGACGAAACACAGAAATTCTCCGGAATGGCATAGAGCTTTCCGTCCATATCAAAGGCTTCAAGCACGTTAGGCATGATATCATCACGCTTTACGCCGTCGTAGGATTCCATGTACGGGTAAATATCAGCTGCCGCACCAAGATTCAGCATTCCGTCAAGAACTGACCTGTTTGTATAGAAAATCAGGTCGGGAGAATCTCCAGTAAGCACCGCCTGACTGAGGTCTTCAAGATTTTTAATATCAATTGCCATTTTGACAAGATAATCGTCATTTTGCTTGTTGAAGGCAGTTACATGTCCGTCTCCGCCGCCGGCGTAAATCTGCCATAAATCTACAGTTTTCCGGTCTTCCTTGTAATCATCCGGACGGCGTGTGTGGAGCGTGAGATAATCGCTTTCCATTCCAGCCGCCAGGAACTGACCGTCGCCGCAGAATACATAATCATTGACCTCTACACTGTCGATAAGAGAACCTCTGAAATCCACGACATGAAGAAGCTCGCCGCTGTCCGTAAGCCCATAGATTCCGTCATCTTTTTTGAAAAATGCCTTGAAGCCCATTTCTCCGGATTTTGCGCTTGATGTGAGCATTATCTGTTCTTCGGAATTCATAAGTTCGTTCGGAATATTGAGAGAATCCTCCTCCATGTAAGCGAATCCGTTGTGCATCGACATGATAAGCTTTCCGTCGCAGTCAAGTCCGAAATCGGCAAGGTACTGCTCGTATACCTGTCCGTCTGTAAGAGTTCCGTCCTCGCTGATAATGACGACACCGCATCCGAGAGGAACTAAATATCCGCCGTCTTTATAGGGAATCATCGCTGAAAGTCTGCTCTGTCTCAGATTGTAGTATTGCTCCATTCCGGTAACATCATGCTGAGCAGTAATATTTCCGGAGCTGTCGTAGTCAGTCAGCACAAAGGAAACGCTGCCTTCTCTTATAAAGGATGAGTAATTTTTCATGACGCCGTATTCATCGTATTCTATTTCATAATCGGTGACAGGTGAAAGTATAGTGAAGCTTCCGTCATCGTGAACTATGGTTCCCCAGCCGACAGAAAGTGATTTACCGAGAGAAATCGGCTCTGATACTGTGAAATTGCTGTCGAGCTTCACAAGCTTTAGTTCATGTTTTGAATCCTCGTAGAAGAAGCAATAACCTCCGCTGTATTTCTGAATACTTACGCATTCACTGAAACGCTCGCCGATTTTTATCTGCGATTCCTTGTAAAGCGGCTGAACGACGGAAACTTCCTGTGCAGTCTGCTCCCTGATATCGGAGCTGTTTCCGCTTTTGTCGGCACAAGCCGCAGTAAGCAGCATCGTAAGTGCAAGTAAAATTGCTGATAATTTTTTCATAATATTATCTCCGTTTAAAGTCATGTCTGTTCCGCAAGAAGAATTTCAATTCGGCTCTGTAAATTCTGTGCACATTCTTCGGCTGTTATCTGATCGTTCAGGAAGCGGTTATATTCAGAGACAAAAATCGTTTCTATTTCTCTGTCGTAGAAAGCAAGCTCGTCACAGCTGAGGATAAAATCGCCGAGACGCTTGACCTGTTCCTCAGATGCGGTCATTTCCACATCGTAGGATATACCATTTATACTGTGCTTGCTTATATCGGGACCTTCCGGCGGAGTGATATAGTCTTCAAGATAGCTATCGAAGGCTTTCTTTGTCAGGGGATGAGACCATACTGTATATCCGCCACTTTCTTGTTCTTCTTCCCTGAGGACATGGGAAACAAATTTCCATGCACCGTCAGGATTTTTGGCTTCGGATGTTATTGAGTAGCAGCTGTCAAGGTGTATTTTTCCTCCGCATTCGGGGAAATTAAGGAATGATACGTCGTCTATTTTCATTCCTCTCACACCGACATCACTGAAAAACTGGCGTAAAGTCGGAGTATTTATGGAGTCTGAGCCGAACATTGTTCTTTCTTCTTTTAACATAGAAAAACGCTTTTTGTTATATTCCGGATCATCGTAGTCAATTTCATCTCGCATTTTTTCAGCTTCTTTGGCTATTTCCAGAAGCCTTATAAATTCCTCAGAATCATAGTTACATGTGCCATTCATGTAGTCGATCCAGATATCCTGTCCCAGCAGACTTGGATACATATATGGTTCTTCAAATATACTCATTCCTTCCGGACGGCTGTCGTATATTTCCATAAATTCCTCAATAGACCAGTCACGGTACTCATCGCCTATGAAATCCTTTTTTGCTATCAGTGCTTTTATGCTGTACATCTCAGGAATTGTATATATACCGCCCTTGTATTCAAGTGCATCAAGGAGATTCGGCAGAATATCGTCCTTTGCAAGTCCGGTATCGCCTTCAAGCATTGGTGTAAGATCAGCAAGACCGCCGAGATTTGTATATCTAATCATATCACCAGTCTGACTGTAATAAAGTACATCCGGAACGTCGCCTGTAAGCATTGCAGCCGGAACATCTTCATACTTGACATTTTCCTTGACGTTTACAAAGTAATTGTCATGGAGAGCGGAAAAATCCTTTGCGTTGTTGTGCATCTGAGATGAAGCACGTTCGATCATCCAAACTTCAATGGGTTCTCTGTTTTCAACATAGTCATCGGGACGGCGTGTACATAATTTAAGCGTGGGCGTGCCATTGCTAATAACGAATTTTCCGTCGTCGATCGGGAAAATATTATAAGCCTCAGAAATGAGCGATTTGTTGTAATCCACCACAAGAATTATTTCATCGTTTTCAGTAAGACCATATAAACCGCCGCTGAGATTGAAATAAGCAATGAAATCGCCTGTTCCTTTTATCGCCTGTGTATACATTGAACCGAACTTTTCAGTATATTTAAGGTCAGTGGGAATCTTGACGGTATCTTCTTCCATATAGCCGTATGAAAAACTATTGCTGTACAATATTTTTCCGTTGGGCAGACTTGTGAGATAGCAGTCATAATATTCATCGCCGTTGTTTATCTCGATAATTTTTCCCTCGCTGTCGAAAAGTGCAAGACCACTTCCGAAATTGTAGATGAATTTCCCGTCACCGCATGAAACAAGCTGTTTTGAACCGGAAATTTCTGCGTCGTAGTAGTCGGAGATTTCCTCAATTTCGCACTCACTGAGGACATTTCCGCTGCTGTCGTAGAAAACAAGCCGGAATGTAAATACGGCATTTTCGAAATATTCCTCATAGTTGGTGATGGCGCCGCTTTCATCGTATTCAAATTCATAGTCAGTTTCAGAAATAACAGCGTCGAAACTTCCGTCACTGTTGACACTGTATGTACCTATAACTCCGTCAAGTTCGCCGGAAGCAACGATATTGAAATCCTTGTCTGTTCGTGCAAATCTTGTGCAGTTGCTGAAATCATTGTAGAACAGGCATATTCCGTCATCGTATACGGCAGTCTGACCGGCATAGGCTAAATCGCTGAGGTCAATAGACTTCTCCTCTATTGCGTAGCAGGTCTGTGTTACGGTTACTTCTACAGGCGGTTTGCTGACGTCGGATTTTTTCTTTTCTCCGCAGGCAGTAGATGTAAATACCATTGTAAGTGCAAATAAAAATGCTGTTAATTTTTTCATAAAAGTTCCTCCTTTTGCGATGTCTGTCGTGACATAACTTGTATTTATATAAATAAGTGATTTTCACGCCTCAAAAAGACGAACTTTTTATAAATGTTTTTGTTTTAATTATATCGAGGAGAATAAAAACTCCCATACATCGGTATGGGAGTCAGAATGTATAAAACATATTTGGGACGTCGAGGACGCCGTCCCCTACATAATTGCTATGGTAATATTTTTATTGTTCTGTATACATTATCTGTTCAAGGACAGGGGTTGTATCAAGGAAATTAAAGAGAGCAGTAAGAATATCGTTATAGCTATGAGAGGCGAGGTGGATTCCGTCACCGCCCGAATAATAACTGCTCAGAGCGAGTGTATTTCCGTCCGCAAGGACAGAATATGCGTCAAAATAGTACACCTGAGGCGAGCCTATGGAGTATATCATATTTTCGAGTGCATAATTATAATTGCGGATATTATCATTTGTGGAGTAGGTCACATAATCGGCTACGGGAGAGATTCCGGCAGCAACTATCTGCGTATTCGGAGCAACAGCCATAATTTGCGATATAAGGTCATAATATGCAGCTGCAAAGCCGTCAGGATTGCAGTTGGGGAGATCGTTCATACCCATAGAAATATACAGCAGACGAGGCTGCATATAAGCTATTGTGTCGATCATTCCCATGCCTGAGGGAAAAATATTTCCGGCATAATTCCACAGTCCGACTGATTCTTTAGCGATATTGTGTTCGTGTGGGATATATCCGTATAAATTGAAGCCCGTTGCGATAGAATCTCCGGCAACAGCCATGCGTTCCTGATAGAAGCTGCTGTTCGGGGAATTTCCGGCGTAAAGGTATGGCGAAAGCACCTGTCCTGATTCGTAGACGTCAGCTGGAGGTTCTGTCGTTGTGACAGTTGTTGTAGTTGTGGTGGATGTGGTAGCAGAAGTAGTTGTGGTGGTCGTGGTAGTTGAAGTAGTCGTTGATGTTTTTGTTGTAGTCGTAGTGGACGTAGCAGTGGAAGTCGTTGTTGATGTCGTCGCAGAGGTGGTAGTGACAGTCAATTCGGAGGCGTATTTTTGTTGAGTATTACCGCCTGGATGTTCATTTTTCTGACCGGAACTGTATGCCCATAAAACTGCAAGCATAGCGATAAGAAAAAGGATAAGTGCAAGGAAAGGGCTTCTGAGAAAATTAGCAATTTTTTCTTTCATAATCTCACTTCCTATAATATGCATATTCTACCATATAAAGGCAAAAAAGTAAAGCAATATTGCAGAAATATGTTATTTCATCCAAATTTCTTGACATTAAAGGCGATATATAGTATAATTATATATTAAAGGAGTTGGTTTTCAATGAACAATGTAAAAATTACAGATCTTTTTGATCTTTCACACACAGCCGCTGCTGAATATCTCAGCCGTTTTACATATCCTTGGGAAGCCCTCAAGGGCATAAGCAATCTTATTATTGAGCTTGGTAACAGCCTTGATCCTGATGAATACGACAATCCCTCTGAAAACGTATGGATCCATAAAACTGCAAAGGTTTTCCCGAGTGCTTATATTGGTTCTCCCTGTATTATCGGTGCCGGAACTGAGGTTCGTCACTGTGCTTTCATTCGTGGAAGTGCTCTTGTTGGCGAAAACTGTGTTATCGGAAATTCTGTCGAGCTTAAAAATGTAATCATTTTTGATAATGTCCAGACACCGCACTACAACTACGTCGGGGATAGTATTCTTGGCTATAAATCGCATATGGGTGCTGGTTCTATCACTTCCAACGTGAAATCTGACAAGACAAACGTCGTTATTAAAAATGGTGAGGAATCCCTTGAAACTGGTATCAAGAAAATTGGTGCAATGCTTGGCGATTTCGTTGAAGTCGGCTGCAACAGTGTGCTCAATCCCGGAACGATTGTAGGAAGAAATTCAAATATATATCCTACAAGCTGCGTAAGAGGCGTTATTCCGGCAGATAGTATCTATAAGGTCGGCGGTACAATTGCTGCAAAAATCAAATAAACTTGAGACATATCCGGTACAGAGTTATCTGTATCGGATTTTTTGTATAAATTTATGTGATTGAGTCGAAATTGCATTGACATACATGAATAAATTTGGTATAATATTATCAAATTATGAATTTTCTGTTTCAGAAAATTCAGAATTGGAGGGTTATATATGAAGAAAATTTTCAGACCAGTAGCATTACTGCTTGCGGCTTGTATGACAGGCTCTTACGCAGCAGATATGCCGTGCGTGGTCAAGGCAGCGGAAAATGTTGTAGTTTCGCCGTACAACATTTACGAAATCAACAACGGCGAATTTGAGGGCTGGGGAACCTCCCTCTGCTGGTGGGCGAATCGTATCGGTTATTCGGATTCCCTTGCACAGCAGGCGGCAGACCTTTTCTACGGAGATGATGGTTTGCGGCTTAATATCGCCCGATTCAACATCGGCGGCGGTGACGATCCTACGCATACTCACATTACACGAACCGACTCTAACATGCCCGGATATACAGTCTACAAGGACGGTAAAGTTACTTACGACTGGAATGCGGACTTCAATCAGAGAAATGTTCTGCTAAAGTCAATTGAGGCTGCCGGCGATGATATGATCGTTGAAATGTTCTCAAATTCACCGCCTTACTATATGACAAACAGCGGATGCAGCAGCGGTGGAAAGGATCCTAACAAAAACAATCTGAAAGACGACTATTACGACGATTTTGCGGAGTATTTCGCAGAGGTGTGTGCTCACTATGAAAACGTATGGGGCGTGGATATTCAGAGTGCAACGCCGCTGAACGAACCCTATACAAATTTCTGGAGCGCAAACAGTCCTAAACAGGAGGGATGCCACTTCGATCAGGGTGAATCGGAATCAAAAATAATTCTCGAACTTCAGAAATCTATGGATAAAAGAGGTCTTGGCGATATTATCCTCAGCGGTACGGATGAAACTTCCATTGATACGCAGATATCATCGTATAATAAGCTTTCATCAGACGCAAAAAATGCTATAGACAGAATTGATACGCATACATACAGCGGAAGCAGACGATCTGAGCTTAAAGATCTTGCCGTAAAGGAAGGAAAAAATCTCTGGATGAGTGAGGTTGACGGCGGAAGTACAGCCGGTACAAATGCCGGTCAGATGGGTTCTGCACTGTGGCTTGCACAGCGTATCACCACCGATGTGAATGAACTTAATTCTTCTGCATGGATAATGTGGCAGGTAATCGACAATCACATTTCAAAGGAAGGCTACAACGGAAACCAAGACAAGGGTATGGTTAATGTAAATGGCGGTTTCTGGGGTACAGCTGTTGCAGATCATGACAAT
>JAFXEJ010000129.1 GCA_017513795.1 Ruminococcus sp. | reverse complement strand
GCTTCGCTGTGTTCATCAAAATCACAAGACGTATTATTCAGTTTATACGTCTTATTACGTCTACGGCTCATATCGAGGTTGTAATGATTCTATCAGTTCGTAATCACGTAGTTCAAACGTCTTTTTTAACGCTCCTCCTTTTTTACAGTAGTATTTTAGATTGTAACGTATATACTGAAGCCTGCTTAAATTGATTCCATATATACCACAAGCATTTTCAAGAGTTCTTCTACCCACTACTACATCAAGAATAAGATTTTCCATTGTATCATTGATTACACCATGTCTTTTCGGCAATCTACTGACTTGATGAGTTTTATCTTGATATTCCAAATCGTCATTGTATTTACCACTTGCTTCATATTCATCGCATAACTTGCGGAAAGTGTTTTTTGAGATGTTAAAGTATCTATTTTTACATGCAGTAACAGGGTCTATCAAGTAACGCTCATAAAACCAATAAACTTCCTTAAATTCTTCTGTTAACTTTATTGTTTTTCTTCCACGGTTGCTTTTAATTTCTATCATCGAAAGTTCAGAACATAAAGTCTTAAATTCCTCTTCAGAAATAGAAACTGGCGAAAACGCATAGTCTGTTGTACTATATTTAGATAAACCAGATTTTTGACTATAGTCTGGCAACAACAAACCTATTCTTTTTTTAAAGATTTTTTTGTAATTTTTAAGCAGTTCTTCGCTATTTAAGCCTAAAGAGTTTATACTGGCTATTACAATACTATCTCCATAGCTCATATTTTTCAAGCATTCTTCAAGGTGATGCCTCCTTCGATATGAACCTCCAATCACATCTATAACAATTACATCCTCTGGCAGAAACAAATCTCGCAATTTTTTCATTGCATCTGTTACTTTTTGGATGTCTTCCGCCGCTTTGGTATTTTTACGCCATTCGATTTCCGATTCAGACAGAAACCTATCATCACGAACTGAGTGTTGACAAGAAGAAACACAACCATAACCGACTACTTTTCCGTGCATATATGTCATCCTCCTTTACTTGGTATGATTATATTATAACATAAAAATCGAAAATTTGCAAGACTTGTTTCAAAAAATATAAAAAAGTTGTTTTAAAAAATATAAATTTTTTCGTTTGAGTACTTGACTTTCAGATTTTTGTGAATTATAATATAAGTAAAGTTAAGTTATTTTCGAAGTTAAGTGTAAAAAAGTTATGGTATTAGTTTTGTCAGTAAAGTATTAGCTGTTTCAGACATTGAGAGTGTTTGTGACATTATTGTTGACTACGGTATAAGTGCGTCTTGACGTATTTTATATATATCATGGCTCTCTCAAAGCCATCGCTGACAAAACAAAAAGAGCAGTTTAAATCAGTAATCTGATTTGAGCTGCTTTTTTGTTTCTATTTTTGCTTTTCTATTACTTTGAGAGGACTGAACTTATCTATGTATGATGCTATTTTTTTAAATACCCCAAGTGGACTTTTTGCTGATGTATCCGAGGCACACCGTCGTGCAAGAGCTTTGTATGATTATATTAAACGCTTTTGCGATAAAAATAATATATATGACACAAATCTTGATATCGGTGTTAGCAATGTAAATCCCAGAAAGGCGCAGTATATTAATAAAGCATCTGGCGTAGGTAGACCTCAAAAAATTCTTGTTGGCAACCTAAAAAAATGTTTTGTTCGTCCCCACTTGCATATGATAGTCCAAGGATGCCACGCATCTGAAATAGCCAATATTATAATTGAATATTTTCGCAAGAGATACCCCAGTTTGAAAAATCCAAAATATGGCGTAAGAATCAGAAAAGATTATATTTTAAGCGTGGAAGTTGACCGAGTAAAAAAATATATTCGGATACAATCATTGCACTATCTTACTCTAAAAGCAACGAAAAATGAAAATAAGAAAGAAACTAAGAAAAAAATCAATAAAAGAATCATTAATGTAAGGGCTAAAAATCAAACTCACATTAATAAAAATGCAATTTCACAGGGTAACTATAACCAAAATCAAATCATACTTTGTAATCTTCGTTGTCAATGGACGCTGTTGCAACAACTCAAAAACATTGCTAAATATATTGTGAATTTTGAACTTTATGACTCGCTAATCGAACTTCAAAACAAAATAGAAGTATATGGTAATATAATAAATTCAGGAATCGACGTTGCTTCTCTATATCCTCTCGAAATTGTAAATATAACGATAAGATTAGAAAATCTGCGTCAATACACAGTTGCAGAAAAAAATAAATTCGACTATTTTGTAGTTCAAGCCTAACTACATCAAAAAACAAAATACAAATAATTAAAATCAGAAACTCATTCTCTAAAATCATCGATAATCCCCGAAACTATGGGATTTCCTTGACAAAACCTTTTGGTATGTAATTATAATGTTACTTATATAGGCTAATACAATAATTGGAGAATTGATTTTAATGAAATCGAATATCATATTAGCTATTGCTGTTCTTACTTGCAACAGTTTTTCTTGTCATACCCTCAGGGAAAGTGTAGGTGCTGCGTTATGAGAAAATCTGCACCTATAAAAGTCATCGTTCATCTTCCAGAGGATAAGCCTAACTTTGACAAAATCTACATAGAAGCTGTCATGGAAGCTATCAAGCAACTTGCAGAAACAGCAAAGAACTGAGTAAACAAATAACCCTCTCGATTCACAAAGAACCGAGAGGGTTATTTTGTTATTTAAAGAACCTTTCCCATAATTCGTAAGACGGAGAACAAGTGCCTCTACGCCAATTCTTGACGGTAGTTTCACTGACTTCGCACTGCAAAGCGAACTTATGAATTGAAAGCTTGTTTCGTTCCATATATTCTTTTACAATATGCGAAGAATCCATCTTGAATTTATGGTAATCAGTCAAAAGGTCTATGCCGAGAACATCAGAAAGCTTTTTCAGCGTTTCGATACACTTGTATTGCTCTTCGACTTCCTCACGCTCATACTTGATGTAATTATCATAGCTAAGCCCAGTTAATCGAGTTATATCAGCAATACTAAGACCTTTTTCTATTCTTGCTTTCGCAAGTCGGGTAAGTCCAAAATTATTTTTTCCAGCTTTCTTCAACCGCAACTGCGCAAGCAACTGTAGCGCCAACCATCGGGTTGTTGCCCATACCGATAAGACCCATCATCTCAACGTGAGCGGGAACTGAAGAAGAACCAGCAAACTGAGCGTCAGAGTGCATACGACCCATTGTATCTGTCATACCATAGGAAGCAGGACCAGCAGCCATATTATCGGGGTGGAGAGTACGTCCAGTACCGCCGCCTGAAGCAACTGAGAAGTACTTCTTACCAGCGTCTGTACATTCCTTCTTGTATGTTCCTGCAACAGGGTGCTGGAAACGAGTGGGGTTAGTTGAGTTACCAGTGATAGAAACGTCAACATTTTCCTTCCACATGATAGCAACGCCTTCTGTTACGTCGTTAGCACCGTAGCAGTTAACCTTTGAACGGAGACCATCTGAGTAAGCCTTGCGGAAGATTTCCTTAACTTCGCCAGTATGGTAATCCATTTCTGTTTCAACGTATGTGAAGCCGTTGATTCTTGCGATGATCTGAGCAGCGTCCTTGCCGAGACCGTTAAGAATAACACGGAGGGGCTTCTGACGAACCTTGTTTGCCTTTTCAGCGATACCGATAGCACCTTCAGCAGCAGCGAATGACTCGTGACCTGCGAGGAAAGCGAAACATTCTGTTTCTTCTTCGAGGAGCATCTTACCGAGGTTACCGTGACCAAGACCAACCTTACGCTGATCAGCAACAGAACCGGGGATACAGAAAGCCTGGAGACCTTCGCCGATAGCAGCAGCAGCGTCAGCAGCTCTTGTGCAGCCCTTCTTGATAGCGATAGCGCAGCCTACAGTGTAAGCCCACTTAGCGTTTTCGAAGCAGATAGGCTGAATGCCTTCAACGAGCTTGTAGATGTCAAGTCCTTTTTCCTTGCAAACGTCAGCGCACTCTTCGATAGAGTTGATTCCGTATTCCTTTATAACAGCGAGAATCTGCTTTTCACGTCTTTCATATGATTCAAATAAAGCCATTTTTAAGGTCCTCCTTATTCTTTTCTGGGATCAACGATTTTAACAGCGTCAGCAACTCTGCCGTACTGACCCTTTGCCTTTTCGATTGCGGTGTTAGCGTCATCGCCTGCCTTGATGAAGTCCATCATCTTGCCGAAGTTAACGAACTGATAACCGATGATCTCATCGTCCTCGTTAAGAGCGATACCTGTAACGTATCCATCTGTCATTTCGAGGTAGCGGGGACCCTTTGCAAGAGTTCCGTACATTGTACCAACCTGTGAACGAAGTCCCTTTCCGAGATCCTCAAGACCAGCACCGATCACGAGACCATCTTCTGAGAATGCGCTCTGTGAACGACCGTAAACGATCTGAAGGAAAAGCTCTCTCATAGCTGTGTTGATAGCATCGCAAACGAGGTCAGTATTGAGAGCCTCAAGGATTGTTCTGCCGGGAAGGATTTCTGAAGCCATAGCAGCAGAATGAGTCATACCTGAACATCCGATTGTTTCAACGAGACATTCCTGGATGATGCCTTCCTTAACATTGAGAGTGAGCTTACATGTACCCTGCTGAGGTGCGCACCAGCCGATACCGTGAGTGAAACCGGAAATATCCTTGATTTCCTTAGCCTTAACCCACTTTGCTTCCTCCGGGATAGGAGCGGCGCCGTGTGCAACGCCCTGAGCGATGGGGCACATTTTTTCAACTTCGTGAGAATAAATCATAAAAGTACTCCTTTCATATTTAAGGTGAACCATTCACCTTAGCATATATTAAATATTATACAACATATCGGAGTAAAAATCAAGTGTTTTTTGAAAATTTAATTAATGCGGAAACAAAACTATGTATTATTTCCTGTTTTTGAGGATATATTCCTCGATAATGCAGGCGCAGTCGTAGACGCATTCATGGCACGGACGTTTTTTGTAATATTCAGCGGTGCGGTCTTCCGGACGGGAGCTGTTATCTTTAGGCAAGGAGCTGCCAAGAAGTTCACGGCAGATAATTGAGCCATTTTTCTTTTCAAAAGCCTCTGCCATTTCACGCACTTTTGCGTATACTTCCGTGCGGTTGTCAGGATCTTTAGGTTTTCCGGAGCTTAGTTCAAGTCCAGCGATCATAGCCATAGCCGAGACAGCGCCGCAGGTAAGACGCATTCTTCCCATTCCGCCTCCGAATCCATCGCTCAGACGCATAACAGTATCCATATCAAGACCATAGAGGTCAGCGAAAGCTCCTGCAACAGACTGTGCGCAGTTGTATCCTTCAAAAAAAAGAGCCTTAGCTCTGTCAGCACGTTCACTCATATTTGTACATCCTTTCGGTTTTGTGTTTAAGCAATACCGCACATAGCTTTTGAAAAGTCGTCAGGTTTGCTTTGTACAGTGTTGCTGCAAATCAAGTATATCACAAAAATACGCAGAATGTCAATATACATGATTTCTGGGCATTGCTTGACAATATATATGTATATATGTTATAATCAATGTATAAATTTTGGAACTAAAAGGGGTGTTTTTTATGAAAAGAAACGACTACATAGGCTGGGATGAATATTTCATGGGAATAGCAATGCTCTCAGCAGAGAGAAGCAAGGATAATTCCACTCAGGTGGGAGCGTGTATTGTCAACGAAGATAAGAAAATCGTTTCTGTGGGATATAACGGAATGCCGACTGGGTGCTGTGATGATGATATGCCGTGGGAAAGAGAAGGTGAAACCTCACTTGATACAAAATATCCTTTTGTGTGTCATGCAGAGCTTAATGCGATTCTTAACAGCAATATCGGAAATCTCAGCGGATGTACAGTATATGTGACTCTTTTCCCGTGCAATGAATGTGCAAAGGCTAATATTCAGTCCGGAATAAAAAGGGTTGTCTATTACAGCAATAAATATGCAGATACAGAGAGTACAAAGGCGTCACGGATGTTATTTGAACGCTGTGGAGTTGTCACAGAAGCATATGAACCGACTGGAAAGAAGCTTGTTCTGGAGCTTTAATCCTGAATTTTCTTCCAAGTTCAAAAAGTGAATCCTTGATTTCACCGGCACAGTCTGCAAAATCAGATATAGTTGGCAGAACAAGACCGTATTTTTTGCTTAAATAAACTGTGTATCCAAGTATTATAACTATTCCGATAAGCTTTATCAGCTTTTTCATATAACATCACTCCCGTGTATATTATTTCCAGTAAAGCGGATAAAATACACGGATAAAAAAGATCCCTCCCATAAAGGAAGGGATCAGATATATGAATTTAGGCTTACTTAGAGATAAGTGCGAGTGTATCTCTTGCAATAAGAAGCTCCTCGTTTGTAGGAACTACCCATACATCTACCTTTGAATCAGCAGCAGAGATCTTAGCAAGCTTTCCTCTGAGACCGTCATTTACAGCGTTGTCAAGCTTGATTCCGAAGAATTCCATGTCGTTGCAGACCTGAGCTCTTACGTCGAAAGCGTTTTCGCCGATACCGCCTGTAAAGAGAACTGCATCAAGGCCGTTCATAGCAGCTGCATAAGAACCGATGTACTTCTTGATCTCGTAAACGAGCATATCAGAAACAAGCTTAGCTCTCTCGTTTCCGTGAGCAGCAGCGTCAGTGATGTCACGGTTATCAGAGCCAACACCGGAAACACCGAGGAAACCGGACTTCTTGTTCATGTAGTCGCTCATTTCAGAAGGAGTGAAGTGGTGCTTGTCTGCTACGAATGTAACAGCAGAAGGATCTACAGCGCCGGAACGTGTTCCCATAACAACACCATCGAGGGGAGTGAAGCCCATGGAAGTATCAACAGACTTACCGCCGTTAACAGCAGTGATGGATGAACCATTTCCGAGGTGGCATGAAACGATCTTGAGATCCTTGATATCCTTGCCCATAGCCTCAGCAAGAGCAGCAGAAACAAATCTGTGAGATGTTCCGTGGAAGCCGTACTTTCTTACGTGAAGCTGCTCGTAATCCTCATAGGGAAGACCGAACATATAAGCCTTGGGAGGCATTGTCTGATGGAAAGCTGTATCGAATACAACTACCTGAGGAACGCCTTCAGGGATAACGCTCTTGCAAGCTCTGAGAGCGAGTGCGTGTGCGTGGTTGTGAACAGGAGCAAGCTCACGGAGCTCATCGATCTTGTCGATGATTTCGTCTGTAACGATAACGGACTTATCGAAAATATCAGCACCCTGTACGATTCTGTGACCTACAGCAGAGATCTCGTCCATGCTGTCGATAACTTTAGCGTCACCAGATGTAAGAGTTTCAACAAGCTTCATAAAAGCCTCAGTATGAGTAGGGAAGGAGCAATCAGCATTAAGCTCTCTGCCATCGCTTGTCTTGTGAGCAATGTGACCGTCGATTCCGATTCTGTCGCAGTTACCCTTAGCGATAACGCTTTCATCGTCCATGTTGATGAGCTGATACTTGAGTGAAGAGCTTCCTGCATTAACAACTAAAATAATCATGTATGCAAATTCCTTTCTGAAATTAGTTTTACATATACTATTATATACCATTTTTCCGGAAATGCAAGTCTTTTTTTATAAACTGGAAAAAAACGGCGAATTATCCACAAAAATGTATATAATTTTATAAGTATTCTGTGTAAGAAGTAAAAAATAACCAAAAAACAATAAAAAACGATTGAATTTTCAAAAGAGAGGTAGTAAAATGAAAACCAGTGGAATAATCTGTGAGTATAATCCGTTTCATAACGGGCATCTTCATCATATCCGTGAAACAAGAAAGAACGGAGCTACGCATATTGTAGCTGTAATGAGCGGAAATTTCGTCCAGAGGGGCGACGTTGCGTGTATGGACAAACTTGAACGTGCACGTCTTGCTGTAAAATCAGGAGCCGATCTTGTTATCGAACTTCCTGTGCAGTATTGCCTGTCCTCAGCGGAAAAATTTGCTGAGGGAGCCGTATATCTTCTTGACAGCCTCGGAGCTGTTGATGAAATTTCATTCGGAAGTGAATGCGGCAGTGTTGAAAAGCTTCAGAAAGCAATGGAGACCATCGAACAAACTGCGCTGCTTCATGAAAAGGAAATCCGTCAGATTATGGAAAAGGGATATACTTACCCGAGAGCGTTAAGCTCTGTAATAAACGGAAAATCTCCTGAAATTGCAGAGATAATAACATCACCGAATAATATGCTTGCTATAGAATATCTTCGTGCAGTCAAGAAGTTCAGTTCATCATTAAAGCCTTTCACTATTCCAAGAGCATATGCATCACATGATGGTTCATCGCCTGAAAATGGTTTTGCAAGTGCGTCGTATATCCGTGAACAGCTGATTGTATACAAGGATATTTTCGGCATAAGAGAATATACCACGCCGCTATGGAGCGATGCGATAGCCAACGCAATACGAAACGGCACAATAGCTTCAATTCAGCGGCTTGAAAGAGTTCTTCTGTATAAGCTGAGAAGTACATCTGCCGAGGAAATAGCAGGTATCAGCGATGTTGGACAGGGACTTGAAAACAGGATCTCCGGAGCAAGAATGGCAGGTTCGCTTGAAGAACTTCTTTTCACAGTTAAGACCAAGAGATATACAATGTCACGCATAAGACGCATTATGCTGTGTCTTCTTCTGGGAATAACAAAAGAGGATATGAATGAGCTTCCGGCGTATGGAAGGATACTCGCTTTCAATGAGCGAGGAAAGGAAATTCTTGCAAAGGCAAAAAACAGTACGAAAATACCTTTTTCAACATCAATTGCGAAGCTGTCTCAGCTTAATGAAAAAGCGGAGAGGTTTGCCGAGCTTGAAATAAGAGCGTCAGATGTTTACGGACTTGCAATGGAAACAGTAACATCTGCCCAGAAAGATTACCGTGCAAAAATTATGATAGATATGGAGTAAATAAATGCTGAGAAAATCACCATGCATAGCCGCTGCACTGCTTATGACATCATTATTGTCATCGTGCGGTTCGGAAACAGTAGGAAGACAGAACTCAGAATTTGTTGTTGTGCAGAATACAACAACAGATCCAGTGACTGAAACAAAGACAACTGAAGCTTCTACTGTTCCTCCCGAAACAGTTCCGCCGACTACCGAACCATTTTCGATGGATGTAAGTATTCCTGAGAATTACGAACCACCCTCATCATACGTTATAGAGGGGGTTGAAGCTATTATGCAGGAGCCGGAGCTTCCTACAGGCTGTGAGGTGACTGCTCTTGCGGAAGTGCTTAATTTCCATGGCTTTAAAATTGACAAGGTGGAATTATGCGATGGTTTCATGCCAATAGATTACAATGGTGCAGTAAATATGGATTATGCTTATATAGGTGATCCAAAATTAAACAACGGTTTCGGATGCAATGCTCCTGTTATCATGAAGACAGCGTATGAATATTTTGAGTCTATCAATTCTCCGGCTTATGCTGTTGATCTTACCGGAACTGAGTTCAGGGATCTTTTCTATCAGATATGTGAGGGCAGACCGGTTGTAGTGTGGTCAACGATAGCTCAGGTTGAAAGTATTTCGCATTATATATGGACTGCTGCAAATGGTGAGGATATGATATTCAACGATTACCAGCACTGCGTTGCCTTATACGGATATGATACAGAACAGGGAATTGTATATGTTGCAGATCCTCTTGAAGGAAACACAACCTATGACATGGAACGCTTTGAAAGAATATACAATAATATGTTCAAACAGGCTATAGTTATCTGCGGAGACTCCGAAACAGAGGGAGAATTCAGACGTGATCCGGAGATAGAAGGAAATAAAGTCTGGAGCCGTAAAGCTCAGCTTGAAAACGCTTCATCTGAGGAGGCATCAGAATGATCCGTGGAGTAATTTTTGATCTTGACGGAACACTGATTGATTCCATGAAGATATGGTCAAGGATAGACAGGCAGTTCCTTTCTGAAAACGGGATAAGTGATCCTCCGGCTGATATTTCTGATAAAGTAAAGAAAATGACAGTGGAAGAATCTTCACAGTATTTTATAGATCAGTTCGGACTTTCATGTACAAAGGAGTACATTATCAGCCGCATTGAGGAGCTTGTCAGGATAGAGTACGAAGAAAAAATTCCGCTCAAGCCGTATGCTGCTGAAATACTTGATTTCCTTGATGAACAGGGGATACCATACGGCGTAGCGACAGCGACATATAAAACTCTTGCAGAAGCAGTTCTTCGCCGGTGCAGGATATATCACAGGATGAAATTCATCCTGACAGATCAGGAATTTCCTCTCGGAAAGAAATTTCCTGATATCTTCCTGAGTGCAGCCGAAAGACTGGGCACTTCTCCGGAAGAAACTCTTGTTGCCGAAGATTCGCTTCATTGTATAAAAACATCTGCCGGAGCCGGATTTGTAACAGTCGGCGTTTATGATGATCTTTCATTATGCGATAAGGATGAGATCGTAGAAACGGCAGATCATTACATATACTCACTTGAAGAAATGAAAAATATTATAAGGAACGAAAATAAATGAAAAAAGTCATAGTTGGAATGAGCGGAGGCGTTGACAGTTCTGCGGCGGCACTGCTTCTGAAAAATCAGGGATATGATGTTACAGGAGTTACATTGAAACTTTTTTCGCAGGAGGATGTTTCCGGCACAAAGACATGCGGCTCGCTTTCGGATATTTCCGATGCACGAAATGCCGCTGATAAGATGGGATTTGAGCATCAGGTGGTTGATCTTTCCGATGATTTCAGACGATATGTCATGAAATACTTCTGTGACAGCTATTTCAGCGGAGATACGCCTAATCCGTGTATTGAATGCAACAGACACATAAAGTTCGGAGCAATGCTGGACTATGCACTTGAATCGGATTATGATTATATTGCAACGGGACATTATGCTGTCTGCGAGTATGATGAACTCAGCGGCAGATGGCTTCTGAAACGTCCTAAGGACAGAAGCAAGGATCAGACTTATGTGCTGTATTCGCTCACGCAGAAACAGCTTTCACATATTCTTTTTCCGCTTGGAAATATGGAAAAAAGCGAAGCAAGAGACGCTGCTGAATCTGCCGGACTGACAAATTCCCATAAATCTGACAGTCAGGATATATGTTTTGTGCCTGACGGCGATTATACCGGATTTATAAGAAAATTCACAGGGATTGAATCTCAGTCAGGAAGCTTTCTTGACGTTGACGGAAATATTCTCGGTGAGCATAGAGGGATCATAAATTACACGATAGGTCAGCGCAAGGGACTTGGAGTATCTGCCGGCAGACCGCTTTACGTTGTAAAAAAGAATACGCTGAATAATACTGTAGTGCTTGGTGACGAAAAGGATCTCTATACTGATTCACTCATTGCGTATGATGTTAATCTCATATCTGTGCCGAAAATTACAGAGCCGATAAGAATAACTGCAAAAACACGCTACAGTCAGAAGGAGCAGACAGCTGTTCTGTCGTCGCTTGGAAACGGAGAGTATCTTGTTCAGTTTGAAGCACCGCAGAGAGCAGTTACAAGCGGTCAGGCTGTTGTTTTTTACGACGGAGATATCGTAGTAGGCGGAGGAATTATTAAATAAGATATGGAATATAAATTTGAAAAACTCACTGATAAAATAACAGTATGTGCAAGCAGCGATCATCGTTTCGGAACGGATGCATTTCTGCTTGCAGATTTTTCAGGCTACCGTCAGAAGGATACGGTGTGCGATCTTGGAACAGGCTGCGGAATCATTCCGCTTATCATGCAGAAGAAGATGCCTCCGGCTGTAACGTATGCGGTTGACATACAGGAGGGCGCAATAGAACAGCTTTGTCTCGGACTTGAAAGAAGCGAAACGACAGGGATAGTTCCGGTGTGTGCTGATCTCAAGGAATTGTGGGAAGGAGCACCTCTTGACAAATGTGATCTTGTAACGTGCAATCCACCGTATAAAGCTGCGAATGCCGGATTTGAAAGCGTAATAGACGCTCAGAAAATAGCTCGTCATGAGATTATGTGTGACATTGATGATGTGTGCCGTGCAGCAGAAAGACTTCTTAAATTCGGCGGCAGACTATGTGTGTGCAATCGTCCGGAACGCCTTGCAGATGTTATATCAGCGATGAAGAATCATAATATCGAGCCTAAGCGTATCAGATTTGTTTCAAAGACTCCGGATGATGCTCCGTGGCTGTTTCTTGTTGAAGGAAAGAAAGGCTCCAAGCCGTTTATGAAAGTGGAAAAACAGCTGTATATCCGCAGCGGCGACGGATTTTCAGACGAATTGAAAAGGATATATGAAACAGGAAAGGAAAGCGTATGAGCGGAATATTTTATATAATCGGTACTCCTATAGGCAATCTCGGAGATATAACCCTCCGACAGCTTGAAACGCTTGAATCAGTGGATTTCATCTGTGCTGAGGATACGAGAGTAACACTCAAACTGCTGAATCGCTATGATATAAAAAATCACCTTGTAAGCTTCCATGAGCACAGCTCTCAGGCGGATGCACAGCGTATAATCGACAGGATTCTCAGCGGGGAAAACTGCGGTATCGTTACAGATGCCGGAATGCCGTGTATTTCTGATCCTGGAGAAGTTCTTGTTCAGATGTGCGCTGAAAATGGCATAGAAGTCAGAGTTGTTCCGGGACCGAGCGCTGTAGTTTCGGCTGTTGCTTTATCAGGATTTCCAGCAAGACGCTTCACATTTGAGGGATTCTTGCCTGTTCAGAAAAAGGAACGTTCTGAGCGTCTTGAAGATCTCAGAAATGAAACGGCTCTTATGGTTTTCTATGAAGCACCGCATAAGCTGAAAGCTACTCTTGCTGATTTTGCCGGAAATTTCGGTGATGACCGGAAAATCGCAATATGCCGTGAGCTTACAAAGGTTCACGAGGAAATTCTTCGTATGACATTAGCTGAGGCAAAGGAGTATTATTCAGTACATGAGCCGAAAGGAGAATTCGTGCTTGTTGTTCAGGGCGGAAGGAAATCAGATAAACAGGATATTACTATTGAACAGGCACTGGAACAAGTTCGGTGTCTTGTTGAAATGGGGGAGCGTCCCGTTGATGCATGTAAAGCAGTCGCAAAAGATACAGGATTCAGAAAAGGTGAACTATATTCAGCATTCTGTACAGAATAAATGTGATAAGTAGATGAAAAATGATATAAATCTCTTGTAAATTGCATATGATTGTGGTATAATAGATAAACGATATTTAATAATTTGATTTTTTATGTCGTTTGAAATGAATTTTTAATGATAAAGGGGATATCACAATGATTTGCGATCTGCATTGCCATACCAAGCTTTCCGACGGTTCGCTTGGAATAGAGGACATTATTGAACAAGCTAAACGAACAAATATTGACTGGTTATCTATTACAGATCATGATACAATGGCGTCATTCTCACGCTCAGATATTCTTGGAGAGCGTGCCGGAGTAAAGATACTTCACGGCGTTGAGCTTTCTGCATGGGATAAAGTCAGAAACAGCAAGGTACATATTCTGTGCTATGCGCCGACAAAGCCTGATCGTCTTGAAGGTCTTTGTCTTAAATCGTGCGAGATACGAAAAGCTTGTTCAAAGGAAATGATTGAAAAGGTTATGGAGAAATTTCCTATACCAATCGAAGGTATACTTAAACATACAACATCGTCAAAGAGCATTTTCAAACAGCATATAATGCGAGCTCTTTTCGATTACGGATACGCTCTTGAATTGTACGGCGAACTTGATAAGGAGCTTTTCAATCCACAGACAGGTTCATGCTATGTTGAGCGTGAATATCCCGATGTGAACTTCGTTATCGACCTTATCCATACCGCAAAGGGCGTTGCAGTAATGGCGCATCCGGCGCAGTATGACAATATCGAGCTTCTTGAAGAACTTGCGAAAAATGGCAAGATAGACGGTGTAGAGATAGGTCATTATTCAGCTGACGAGAGCTACAGAAAGGAACTTTCAGCAATCGCTGACAGATATGAACTTATCCGTACAGGCGGTTCTGATTTCCACGGATTGTATAACAGTGTTCCGACACATCTCGGAAGTGAGTCCACATCTAAGGAAGATCTTGACCGTATTCTGAAGCTTTCAGCAAAAATGAGCAAAAAGAGTCATGAGTAATTTTATAGAAAATACAGGAGTGAGAGTTGTTCCAGCTCTCATTTCTCTTTGTATGCTGATATGGTTTGCGATACCTTTCACACGTGGAATAGTAAATATTGGGAATATATCCGGTGTTGCAGTCTCGGGAGCGTGTCTGGTGATATTTATAATGTTCAGACCATTTACAGCTCTTGTAAAAAGAATGTGGGAAAATCCGGCTGGAAAAATTATTGTATCAGCCGTTACGGCGTTGAGTATAGTATGTGTATTAGCGGCGCTGATAATCAGTATTTTCATGGTCAGGACAATGAATGACCGTCCAAAAAATGACAGAACGACTCTTGTTGTGCTCGGATGTCAGGTAAAGAACGGGAAACCAAGCCGCATGCTGAAAAGCCGTCTTGACACCGCTTATGAGTACCTTTCTGAGCATGATACAGTGAATGTTGTAGTATCAGGAGGGCAAGGCGACGACGAGCTGATAAGTGAAGCACAATGCATGAGAGATTATCTTGTGGAAAAGGGGATATCTTCTGAAAGAATCTTCATGGAGGATAAGTCTGCAAATACTGAAGAAAATCTGAGGTTTTCGCTTGAACTTATTGAAAAGAACGGACTTTTCAGCGATATAACTATAGTTACGGACGGATTTCATCAGCTTCGTGCAGAACTAATTGCAAAAAAGCTCGGAGCCGGACCGAATAATATTCCGGCACCCACACGCTGGTATCTTTTTCCGACGTACTGGGTAAGAGAATGGTTCGGCAATGTGTATTTTATTATATCAGGTTAATAGTTAAATGATATTAATTTTTATTTTTATCTTTTTTTCTATTGACAATTTTATAAATTTGTAGTATAATATTAACTGTTCGAGGTGTGGCTCAGTTTGGTAGAGTACTACGTTCGGGACGTAGGGGCCGCAGGTTCAAATCCTGTCACCTCGACCAGTAAAAACCGCTATTTCATTGAAATAGCGGTTTTTTGTTTTTTAGCATACAGAGATTCATGAATCAGTTATAGATTCCATAGTAATATACTTGAACCGAATGATGCTCTTTGAATCATTTTCCTGTCCTTCGAGTTCATCCTTCAGTGAATTATCCTCATCAATTATGAAGTAAATGCATCTGCATCCATATTCTGCGGCTGTAGGCATGAAATAATCAGCTACCCATTTGTTGTCTTCAGGAATATTTTCAAAGCCGTCTCTTGTATCTGCGACATAATCGCATCTGTATTTTTTTATGATATCAAGAGCAAATTCCAGAGGTTTTCTGTAATCTTCCAGACAGCAGAATTTTTTCCATTTTACAAACACGACATTATTATCTGAATTGTAGCTGACATCACAGAATTCGCTGAAATACTGTTCTGATTTTCCGTAAGAGTTTTGAGTTCAGAGAGCAGATTGTATACTCCGTCCTCTGAAAGAACACCACGTTTAAGGTCGTGCGGAATTTCCCCACGTTCATCAGCCTCATAATCAGCGAGCCACTGTTTGCTTTCGTAATATGAAGTCAGAGCGTCAAGCATGGTGCTGATTTCCGGATTTTCAGAAATATCCTTACCGCTGCGGAGCGCATTTCTGATAGTATCAAAGTAAAGCTCCATACGCTTGATTCTGTCAATTATAGATTCGTTTGTATTCATAATTTTCACTCCTTGTAAATATTTATTTGAAGTAAAATACTTTTCCTCTCGGTCTGAAAGGAAGCCTTTTTCCCTCAGGTATGAGAAAAGCGTGTTCACGATGAACTTTAAGATCACGTTCAATTCCGGCATCGGTGATAATAAGTATAGGTCCGTTCTTAGGGAAATCATCGGCATTTTCGAGCAGATCGACGGCGGGCTGTAAAACTGTACCGCCTCTGCCCTTGACCATAACTCTGCCGGCAATGTCCTCAGGTGCAGCGTATCCGATGTCATAAGCCTGAGCGTCGCAGAAAACAACTCTTACAAAAGGTACATCCTTTGCAACGGAATAGCTTGCCGCCGCACCAAGAGCTTTTCCTATCAGCGCAGGCGACATTGAGCCTGATGTGTCGATTATAACGGCATAAGTGCGGCTGTATTCAGGAATATCAGCCGTCACCAAACTCGGACGTGGAATGTCAGGAGTACTGCTTTGACGTCTGCTTGGACGAGCATATGTACGATGTTTTTCAATCGGAGAAAAATGAATATCAAACCATTTGGCAAGCTCTACATCCCACGGAACAGGGGGCATAGAGAGTGCCTTTATTTCTTCTATAAGACCAGCCGGAATATAACCTCTTGAAGTTGAGGAATGATATTCAAGTCCGTTTCGCAGAGCGTTTTTGCAGAATTCATCAAGCGATGTTGCGCCGCACATATCGGGAGTCCAGCCGCTGTCAATGATATCGCCCTTGCCATATCCACGAAATGTATTAAGTTTTGAATTTTTGCGTATATTATCTGTCAGTCTGTCGTAAATTTCCTCAGCAGACTGATTTTTTAATGTCTCATCAAACATAAGACCGTTATGAGGCATAATACCGATCTGCATTTCATTCAGCCAGCCGTTTATAACGAAGTCACAGGCGATATTCCATAAATAAGAATCTCTGCCGTTGCGTCTTGCATGATGCTGAAGTCCTGCATGAAGATATTCATGAGCAAGAACGAATTTCCATTCTTCAAGAGTTAATCCAGCCGCAGGATTAACATAAATTTCGCCGTTCAGTACATTTACAGCGGCGATCTCAATATCATCAAGATTCCGTCTGCTTCTTGTTTCGACGATTCTGAAACCAGCCGCAATACCGCCAAGCAGAGGATAATGATTGATAAACCATTCAGCCGCCTTTTCCATTGATGATTTGAATTTTCCGTAATCAGCCGTCTGATTTCCGGCATTGTTGATTACTGAGCGGACAGAGTCGGCAAGAGCATACGCAAAATCTGTGATATAACGATTCTTGCCGTAACGATAGGTGAGGGGAGTTTCCCTTCCTATCATATCGGGAATTTCTCCGGCAGTTCCGAACTTATTGTTTTCAGCGGATATACTTTTTTCTGCAAGCTGCTTATATATTTTCAGTTCGCTGTCTGCATTGCTGTAGAAGCTTAGTTCGGGGATGTCAATATCAGTTGTTCCGAATTTTATATCAGCAAGAAATCGGGCAATAAAAATATCACAAGCCATATTCCAAAGATCAGGAATATAATCATTCACCCATTTTTGTTGTTTTTCTGTTATCTGCTGCCAGTATCCAGGTATATTATCTGCGTCAAAATGTCCGAATGAAAGATGAAGCATGCAATGAGCAATGATATATGCCCATTCTTTCGGCGATTTATCGCAGTCTTTGTTGAGGTAGACAATTCCCGAGGAAGAAACCTTCGCCGGAACATTTTTTCCAAGTCTGCCTTTTGGAACAATATCAGTGTGTATGCGAAGTTTTCCGAAAAGAGGGTGCTCGTTTACGATTTCCAGACCGTCAAGCAGTTGTTTTTCATTTCGTGGAATTTTATTTTCATTATTTTTTTTTAGCCATAGTTACCTGTCGTTTTTAATTAATCTCGGCAGATCACGGATTATCTCCACCATGAACCATTCAGGAAGAACTTTTCCGTCGTCTGAGGAAACGATCATCTGTGCAAGTTCAAGATTGATGTGAGAAAGATCCTTGATAAGTGCCTTTGCACGGTGAGTGAGAAATTGAGTATTTTTGTCCATTTTCTGCTTGTCTTCCGGAAGTTCCATAAGAAGCTTTGCACGGAAGCTCTGTGAAACGAAATACAGAACATCTCTGTCCTTAGGATCTGACGGAAATCTTGCATCGCCCTTGATTATCTGACTGAGTAGATTCTTGTTGCTCAGATTTTTGATGAAGGCAATGAACATTCCCGCATGACTAGCTGAAACCGAGCCATAAGCAAGAACTCTGAGGATACCTTTCGGAACGTTCTTTTCACCTGCTCCGTATTCTTTTAATGCGTCACTGAGCATGTGCCATGAACGTGGAGTGGAATAAGGCTCTTCTGTTTTCGGAGGTTCAGAAAAAAGGTGATCCGGTCGCTGTGTGATGTAGTCTGTCACCCATGAATGAAGTTCATTTTCATAAGCCCATTCGATCCACTGCTGAGGATCAGCTTTAAGCTGAACATGGAACATACGATTTATAAGAGCAGTAGACATGGTTTTCACGATAGCACCATCCTGAGATCGGTTTCCGGCACCGATAACCACACTTCCTTTTGGCAGATGATATTCTCCGATACGCTTTTCATGAATAAGACTGTAGAATGCTTTCTGTACTTCCTGTGAACAGGCATTCAGTTCATCAAGAAACAGGACGTATGGTTCTTTTCTTGCTATCATTTTAGGCGGAATAAATTCTGATGTATCGCCTTTTATCTGAGGAATGCCTATAATATCTTCCGGAGCAAGCTGGCTTCCGAGAAGCGAAACGCACGGAAGTCCGACATCGTCTGCGAACTTCTGTACAAGAGCAGATTTTCCGATACCCGGAGCTCCCCATATAAAAACAGGTCTTGTAGGAGAGATATTGAGCAGAATATCTGATAATTCGTTCTGAGTTACTGTAAAAGATAAGTTCATATATCCTCCGTGAAATCATTCTTTTTCTTGCGGCTGTATGCTTTTTTATTCGGAACAACTCTTGTTGACGGATTAAGACCGTTCCAGTCACGTCTTTTTTCCGAATTGATTTTCTTCTTTTCTTTTTTGCTTAATTTTTCAAAAGGTATAAATTTCTGCATTATTCTTTACCTGCCCTAAAGTTGTAAATAGGTTTTATAATGTCATTAATGTCTGCCGTATCACTGATATTGCTGATTATATCCTCCATTGACTTATAAGCCATGGGGCATTCATCGAGTGTGAATTCATTTATCGAGGTGCTGTAAATTCCCTTCATCTGTTTTTTGAATTCCGATACAGTAAAGCTTTGCTTTGCATCTGAACGTGACATAATGCGGCCGGCGCCATGAGGAGCGGAATAATTCCAGTCAGCGTTGCCTTTGCCTGTACAGATAAGACTTCCGTCACGCATATTTATCGGTATAAGGAGAATTTCGCCATGCTTTGCAGATACTGCACCTTTCCGCAGGATCATGCTTTCGGTGTCGATGTAATTGTGTATTGTTGAAAATCTCTCCCTGACATGAAGCCGCATACCGTCGATGATTTCCTTCATCATTGCCTGACGGTTCAGAAGTGCAAATTCCTGAACGATTTTCATATCGTGGATATACATTTCAAGCAGTTCGTTTTCGCAGTAGGCGAGATCCTTGGGAATATCCGTGGTTTTAGTATGAACGAGCTTTTTAAGTTCTGACTTTATTGCAGAAGTTCTGCCTTCAGATTTAAGCTTGGAGATAAGTTCGTTTTTTTCTTTATCAGAGCATTTGTTAAGGCGGCAGTATGCTTCATTCTGATAATATTTTGCAACTTCGACGCCAAGATGACGAGAACCAGAGTGAATAACGATATATATACTTCCGTCGCTGCCTTTATCAGCTTCAATGAAATGATTTCCGCCGCCTAAAGTACCAAGACTGTATTCAGCACGGTCAGCGTTAATGTGATCATAGCAGTAAAGTGAAGCAAGGTTCGTTTTTTCGTTGTAGCGATGCGGTTTTCTGCGGACTGAAAATCCGGAGGGAATAACGCTGGAAATTAACTTATCAAGCTTTTGTACTTCGATATGTTTTTCTTTCAGAATGACAGTTTCCATTCCGCATCCGATGTCCACTCCGACTAAATTCGGAATAATTTTATTGGTTATCGTCATTGTAGTACCGATAGTACATCCTGTTCCCGCATGAACATCAGGCATAATGCGTATAGATGAATCAGCACTTGAAGGCTGATTGCAGAATCTTATAATTTGTTTTACAGCGTCATCCTCGATATAGTCAGTGAAAATTTTAGCTGAATTGTATTTTCCGTTTAATGTTATCATATTAATCCTTTCTGCCTGCAAAAACAAAAAGCGCCCCTGAATATACAGGAGCGCAAAAATGTACACTGATAATACTACGCTTTTTTAGGCGTATAATACAGCTGTGCAGGCAAACTCCATGTTTGTTGATATTTTGTTTTCTTCCATAAATCTGAACATATATGTCATAGAGTTCACCTTCCTTTCGTAAAATATG
>JAFXEJ010000128.1 GCA_017513795.1 Ruminococcus sp. | reverse complement strand
GTAGTAGGCATTGTAGTAGTTGTCGTGGAAGTAGTGGATGTAGTAGTAGGCTTTGTGGTAGTTGTTGTGGTGGTAGTTGTTGTCGTGGTAGTAGTGGTAGTAGTTGTTGTGGTAGTAGTTGTTGTTGTCGTGGTAGTTGTCGTTGTAGTAGTGGTAGTAGTAGGCTTTGTAGTGGTTGTTGTGGAAGTTGTAGTAGTTTCTGCGGCATCCTTTTCGGTGTATACCTTAATGGAGTCGATAGTATAATTATTATTGGAAAGCCACCAGAAACCTATTTTTAGTGAACCGTACTTATAATTAATAGCCTTTGAGGTATCTGAGTCAATATTCCACACAGCAGTAGCGGTATTTCCGTTGAAATACTCGTTGAAGTTTTCTGACTGATACCAGTCGCTTTCGTTGATAGTCGAGCCGAATGCACCGTTCCATGTTCCTATGGTGCTGTCGGAGGAAATAGTAACTTCAACTTTGTAAGCTGTTTCGTTTTCGGGGATACCGAATTCAGACCAGAGCCATTCTGGGAAATTGCTGCTCATGTTTCCGCTTGAAAGGTTCGGAGTGAGTTCATATTCGTCAGCGTTTTCTTTTTTAGCTGTAGTAGTTGTTGTCGTAGTAGTGGGCTTTGAAGTTGTAGTAGTTGTTGTATTTCCGCCGGAAGTTGTTGCGGTTGTAACTATCGGATCAGAGCTTCCGCTTCCGTAAATTTTTGTAACACCATCAATTGAGGAAACAGTTGAACCTGTTTTGTATACGGTGTACAGACCAGCAGCTGCTCCGACAAGAGCCGCATTGTAATCGCAAGCTACTTCGTTGCATACAAAATCTGATCTGCTGTCCTGATAGGTTCCGCTTGCATCGGAGGGACCTCCGACGAGTGCGCCGACGAGAGTATATTTTGAAGGTGAATCATCCTTGTCGGTAGTTGTTCCTGAGCAAGCTCTGTGGTGAGGCTTTGAAGCTGAATTTGGTGCAAAACCTACAACGAAGCAAGTATCTTTTGGATTATCACCGAGGATGTAATTCATCTGTCCCTTGCACCAGTTGGCATAATTTCTGCCGGAATTTTTCTGTGCAATGAGAGCTGACATCTGCATAGAGCAATTAAGACGAGCGCTTCCCCATTTATCGAGGAAGAAATAATTGCTGCTTGTTGTTTGTCCGCTCATCCAGTTGTTAGGTTTGTTCCAGTCGCCGGTAATGCGGCTGTAAAGGCAGGCGGCGCCGAGATCAACGTTATCCCAGCCGTGGATCCAGCCGAGATACTGAGTCTGCTTGGAAGCGCAGTCGTTTTTGTATTGTTCCTTGTTTGTAGCGAGATACAGCCAGCCGGCAGCCCATGCCTGATCGTCACGGCATCCGGAGCTGTTGTAGAAACTGGAACAGCCATAAGTAGCAACCTGATTATACTGAGTTGAGAATTTGTAGAGAGCTTCAGCATATTTCAGATCTTCTGCATTGCCGAAATTGATGTAGTTTGCGGCAAGAGCGGCGGCATATTCAGCTGCGATATCGCTTGCGCCGTTGTTTGTCCAGAACATCTGACGTGTACCGGTCTGATTTTCGGGAGGTCCCCAGTAGTCGTGATCTATATCTCCATCGCCCTTCTGATAGAGGAAATTAGAAACCGTATCGCCGTTGAGGACTGTGGATTTCTTGAAGAATTCGCAGAAATGATCTGTTATGAGCCTGAGATGTTCAGTCTGACCAGTTGAGTCGAAAGCATCCTTGAATTCAAAATATGTCCAGCCGAGAGTAGAGGCTGTATATCCCTGAGGGAGACCAAACATTGCGTGGTCGCCGGCATCGTGGAATCCACCGGTAACTTCATCTGATGTATGGCAGTTTTTTCTCCATGAAAGACCGGTTTTGGATTCTATTTCTCCGCACATATTTGCGTCGTAGAAGTAGAGAGAATACTGAAGAAGTTTTGCGTAGTTGTCCGGATCATGTGCTGTTGCGACAGCGTCCGGAACAGCCGGTGCAATAGAAATAGCTCCGAGAGTGATAGCCGCTGCGGATGTCAATGCAGTTATTCGTTTGAAAAATCTGCCGTGTTTCATAATCAATTCTCCTTTACGATATAATGGTACCCGTAGACGTCTGAACGTCCTTTTAACTGATTATGATTATAGCACATTAAAAATCGCCATATGTTAAGGAATTATGTATAAATATGACAATAAAGAAATTTCAGCGTTTGCGCCAAAAAGAACAATACATATTGTAGAATCTGACAATATGAGAGATGCAAGTTGAATTATATAAATTAATGGAATATGAATAAATTATATCAGAAATATGGCGTTAGGGAATAAAAAAGTCCGGTGTTTATTCCGGACGCACTGATCTTGCATAAATGTATATATTTTGAGGAATAAAGAATGTAGGAAATTATAAAAATATCGTCAGATTACATAAAAAACAGGCTGTATTTTTTGCATCAATTAATCCTGAATGGAGATTTGTAGTAAATTCTTAGTAATATACAATGAGTATAAAAACAACAAAACCGGAGCACTGAAATACTCCGGCAAGCTGTATTATTCATACATAATATTCATGTCAACGTCGCCGTAAATACCCGGAATCCTTCCGCAGCTGCTCTGCTGCCAGAAAGTATATTCTCCATCGTAGTCGGTATCCTCGACATAGTGAGCAAGCCACACCGGAGAAATACTTTTGCTGTGATCGTTCCATACGTTGTTAAGGAAATTCTTACTGCTGTAGAGCATCGTATCGTAGCCGTAAGCTGCCATTTCCTCATTAAAAAGAGCATACAGATCATTGAGCTTTTTTATACTCATGCCATACTTCTGAAAACCGCCGAATTCCTCCCAGTCAAAGCCTATAGGAAGATCCAATGCTTCGCCGTTGAGATTTTCAGCGATCCACCGTGCCTGTTCTATGATCTCGTCCTCAGTGTTTGCGGCAGTGTAGAAATACACACTCAGATCAACGCCGGCGGCTCTTGCACCCTCGATGTTAGCGTAAAAACGGTCGTCCATGCTTATATCATTGTAACCGTAACCTATGCGGATAACAGCAAACTGACATCCGGCATCACGGACGGCATTCCAGTCTATGTCTCCCTGCCATGTGGAAACATCAATGTCGACACGTTTTCCCTCGCCGCCGTAGAGAGCGGCAAAATCGCTGAAATCCACACGCTGTCTGTCGTCCGGAGGTGTCGGGATATAGTCCATAACGGAAATAGTTACATCAAAGCTTGTGGAATTTCCGGAGCTGTCAGTGACATAAGCTGTCAGAGGATAGTCTCCGGCTGTATTCGGGTCAATATCTCCCTCATAGGTGAGTACAGGGTTGCTGTCGTAATTATCAGCAAATCCGACATAATTATTGAGATCAAATGCTGTACCGGTACGATGATAAGGGTTCCAGCCCGAGTTGAGAATTATCGGGGCTTCTGTATCTTCCACCATGTATGTGAGCTTTTTTTCTCCTTCAACGCCGTCCTGTGAATATTTTACAGTTACCGATTTTTCTCCGGTTTCGGAGGTGTCTATAAGTTCGCTTCCGTTGAGGATACTTACATTTGCTTCGGTGAGAAAGCTGTTGATGCTTACCTCCTCATAAACGGAAACAACGTCGGTTCCGCTGAGAAGAACAGGTTCAGCAGGCTTCGGGGCAGTAGTTGTGGCTGTAGTAGTCTTTGCTTTTGTGGTAGCAGCCGCAGTTGTAGTAGTTACGGATGAAACTGTCGTGGATGCGGAAGTACTTTCCTGAACGGAACTTATTTCTTTTTCCGTCTTTTTTTTGGATGTTGAAGCTTCTTTTCCGCATGATACGGCAGATATGCATAAAGCTGCAAGAATTGCGGCAGATAATTTGTGTTTCATAGAATCTCCTTATAATAATTTAGTGCTGATTTATTATAACATGAATCAGTTTCGAAGTAAAGACAAAATGGTGACAATTTAAATAATATTATTAAAAAAGGTTGTAATTTGTAAAAAAATGTGGTATAATGGGTGAAAATGTACAATTTGTATGGAAAAGAGGGATGAAATGGCTGTATTAAAATGTAAAATGTGCGGCGGAGCGCTTAAAACTTCCGACGGACTGAATGTCTGCGTGTGTGAATACTGCGGCACTGCCCAGACTATTACCAAAACTCGTGACGAAATTAATGCCAATCTTTTCAATCGTGCAAATAATCTGAGATTTAACCGTGACTTCGATAAGGCACAGGAAATATATGAAAGGATCGTTCAGGATAATCCGGATGATTCCGAAGCATATTGGGGATTGGTTCTCTGTAAATATGGTATAGAGTATGTTACGGATCCGGCAACAGGAAAGAAGCTCCCTACATGTCACCGTACTCAGACAGAATCTGTACTTACCGATATTGACTATAAATCTGCTGTAAGCTATGCAGAACAGGCAAGAAGAAATCTGTACATAGACGAAGCAGAGGAAATAGACCGCATACAGCGCAGAATACTTGATATTGTGCGCAGCGAAGAACCGTTTGATGTATTTATCTGCTACAAGCAGACAGACGACAACGGAAAAAGAACTCCTGACAGCGTTATTGCAAATGATATTTACTACCAGCTCAAACAGGCGGGGATAAAGGCTTTCTATGCAGCTATCACTCTTGAGGATAAGCTCGGACAAGAATACGAGCCTTACATATATGCCGCACTTTCGAGCGCAAAGGTAATGCTTGTTGTAGGAACAAAGCCGGAATATTTTCAGTCAGTGTGGCTGAAAAATGAGTGGAGCCGTTTTCTTAAATTCACTAAGAGCGACAGAAGCAAGCTTCTTATTCCGTGCTACAAGGATATGGACGCTTATGATCTGCCGGAGGAATTCGCTCATCTTCAGGCACAGGATATGTCGAAAATCGGATTTATCAACGATGTTATCCACGGCATAAGAAAAGTTATCCGCAAGAGTTCCGATTCTGTTTACACCAAGCATGAGGCTTCACGCAGTCATGATGATAAGCCGATAGATGAGCGCACATTGCTGCAGAGAATTACTATATTCTTTAATGCAAGGGATTTTGAAGGTGCAGAGGAGTACTGCGACAGAGTTCTTGACAAGGATCCTGAATGCGCCAAGGCTTATTATTATAAATTTCTAGCAGAACATTTCTGTACTGATCTTCAGGAGCTTTATTCGCCGCAGAAGGTCGATATGCTTGCAGATTTCTATATAAAGGGCTACGGCTACGATGTATTCAATGAAGAAAAATACCGGAGCAAGGTGCAGTATGTTCTCAAGCATTCAATAAAGAATGCAATAGCCTTTTCAAGAGGCGCAGAACATGATGAATATGTTCGTGTCTATGAGGGCATGATGGAACTCATCAAAAAAGCAATAATGTCCAAAGAAGTATTAAAGCTTGCCGAGGAGAAGCGTATTCAGGATGCTTTGAATCAAAAAAAACAGGCTGAAATATCAAAGGCAAAGAGAAAGAGCTTATATAAAACACTTGCATTGATATTTTTCCTTCTTTTCTTCGTTGGAACAGCATTTTATAATAGCTTTACCGGAGTTCCGTTTATCTTATTTATTGTTTTTATTATATTGGGGTCAAAAAAATAGGGGGTGCATATGGCTGTATACAAATGCAAAATGTGCGGAGGTTCACTTGAACCGGCACAGTCAGAAACAGTCTGCCGGTGCCGTTACTGCGGAACAGTACAAACGCTTCCGCAGACTGATAACGAGCGTCTGAGACAGCATTTTGACAGAGCAAACAGCTTCAGGCTTAACAATGATTTCGATAGTGCGGCAATGGTATATGAAAATATCATTACCGAATATCCAGAAGAAGCTGAAGCACATTGGGGAATGTGTCTATGCCGTTATGGTATAGAATATGTGAAGGATCCGAGAACCGGAAAAAGACTTGCGACCTGTCACAGGACGCAGTACCGTTCAATTCTGGAGGATCCGGATTTTGCAATGGCTGTCCGGTATGCTGACGGCGCAGCGGAATCAGTTTACCGTGAAGAAGCGGCATATATAAATGCCATTCAGCAGAAACTTCTTGATATATCAAGAAAAGAAGAACCATTTGATATCTTCATCTGCTACAAGGAAACTGACAGCATCGGAAACCGTACAACGGACAGTGTTATCGCACAGGATATTTATGAAGCTCTTGATGATAAGGGCTACAGGGTATTCTTTTCGAGGATAACTCTTGAAGATAAACTCGGACAGGAATACGAACCATACATATTTGCAGCACTGAATAGTGCGAAAATTATGCTTGTGGTAGGTACTAAACCGGACAATTTCAATTCTGTATGGGTGAAAAATGAGTGGGCAAGATATCTTGCTCTTGCGGAAAAGGGCGATGATAAGGATATCATTCCGTGCTACCGTGATATGAGCCCGTACGATCTTCCGCCGGAACTTCAGGCACTTCAGTCACAGGATGTGTCAAAAGTCGGATATATGCAGGATCTTCTCAGAGGAATTGAGAAAATTCTTGGAAGTGATGCGCCGTCTGCTGCCGGAGCAGCTGCCTTCAGCGCAGAGTCACTCGCAGAGAGAGCAAAAATATTTCTGGAGGACGGAAATTTCGATCAGGCAGAGATATACTGTGAAAAGGCACTCGATGCCGATCCGAGAAACGCAGAAGCATATCTTGGAAAGCTTCTTGCAGAGCTGAAACTTACTGATGAGAATCAGCTTATGGATGTCCGCAGACCTATAGGCAGAAATGATAATTACGAAAAGGCATACAGATTTGCAGACGACGCTCTTAAAAAACGTCTTTGTACATACGAAATGAATTCACGCTATCTTTATGCTGTTTCCCTTATGGAAGGAAATGCTTCGCAAAGCAATCTTGTCAAAGCGATAAGCATTTTTGAAACGCTTGGAGCATACAGCGGTGCGGCGGAAGGAAAAAGTAAGGCAGAAAGACAGCTTCGTGAGATAGGCGAGAATGATTATCTTGAAGCAAAGGCACTGGTTGAGAATTCTACTGATGGCAGAGATTATATCAAAGCCAAAAAGATTCTTGAAGAAGCCGGAGCTGACCCGAGAAGTGCAGATCTGATAGCAATATGCAATGAAAAGCTGGAGGAAAAATACCAGAAAGCATATGAACTGCTCAGACACGCACACAGTGCAGATGATTTTTCATACGTTCAGAAGCTTTTTGAGGAAATAAACGGCTATAAGGATTCCGGACGTCATGCATTTACATGTGCTATGAAGTTCGATGAAACATCGGAATACGAACAGGAACATCTTGAAGAAGAACGGCGCAGAAATGAAGCTGTGCTCATGGAAAAGGAGCTTCTGGTAAGAGCAGCTGAAAATCAGATGCGTGAAAAGAAAAAGACCAGTATGGTGATTTTCTTCTCGCTGATAGCGGCAGTTTCGGCGGCATTGACATTCAAGAACGCAGACAGCGCAATAAAGTATAATTTTGTACTTTTTGGTTCTGAACGACCGATGATAGTGATATTTTCCTGTATACTCGTGGCGTCGCTTATAATGATAGAGTGGGCGGCAAAAGGATCGGTAAAAATAAGCAGATGGCAGATGCAGAAACTTGCAATTGCCGTTGTAACGATCATGACAACGTATTTGGTATATAATACTACAGATTCGATAATACATGCTGCAATTGTACTAGCACTTCATTGTGCGGCGATACTTCTTGCAGTTGTTTCCGGAAAGCTTTACTATCGCAAAATAAATAAAAAAAGTAATTAGATTAAAGGAGGAAAATAAAAATGTTTGGTAAAAAAGACGAACCCAAGCTCCCTGATAACGGTGTTGCAAGCGTCATAATGTATGACGGTACAACTCAGGATCTTGTTCACAAGCATAAAATCGAGAACTTCAATCTCGGAACTCAGCTTATCGTTCACGAAGCACAGGAGGCTGTATTCTTCCGTGACGGTATGGCTCTTGACCTTTTCGGTGCCGGAAGACACACTCTTGAAACACAGAATCTTCCGTTCTTCAACAAAGCGTTCCAGCTTCCTACAAATGCTGAAACTATCTTCCATGCTGAAGTTTACTTTGTAAACAAGGCAGTTCAGATGGGAATAAAATGGGGTACAGATTCAAAAGTACGCTTCATTGAGCCTGAATCAGGACTTCCCATCGAAATTGGTGCATGCGGTCAGTTCAGCCTGCTTGTAAACGATTCAAGAAAGCTTCTCATTAAGCTTGTTGGTACTGCTGACGGAATGTCCTACAGAGACATGTCGTCCAACACAAATGAATATGGTCCTGCAGTATCAAAGTTCAAGGCAATGATAATCACAAAGGTTAAGAGCAGTCTTGCCAAGATCATCAAGAGCTGCGATATCAATATCCTTGAAATTGACGAGCATCTTGAGGAAATCTCAGACAGTCTCCGTGTAAACATCAACGATACGCTTGATGATTACGGTCTTATAATGCCGGAATTCTACGTTGAGACAGTTATGACCCCCGATGATGATCCGAATTACAGACGTCTTAAACAGCAGCATGCTGATATGTTCCTGAAGATCCGTCAGGAGGAAATTCTCAAGGCTGAGGCTGAAAAGGCAAGAGAGCGTATGGCTGTTGAGGCTGAAACAGAAGCTCAGCTCAAAGTTATTTCTGCTCAGGGTGAGGCACAGGCACTTCGTCTGAAGGCTGCTGCTGAGGCTGAGGAAATGAGAATGAAGGGCTTCACATACCGTGAACAGACAGCTCGTGAGATCGGTGTTGAAGCTGCTAAGAATATGGGCGGAAGTGCCGGCGGAAGCGCAGTAGGCGATATCGCTGGTCTTGGAATTGCACTCGGCGCAATGAGCGGCGTTGTTGACATGACAAAGAATGTTATGAATCCGATGACAGGAGCAATTTCAGAATCTATAAATCCGGCACAGGCAGATTCATGGATGTGCCCATGCGGAACAACCAACACAACTAAGTTCTGCGGTGGCTGCGGAAATCCCAAGCCACAGGCTGTAAGCCCTGATTCATGGGTATGCGGCTGCGGAACAAGCAATACAACAAAATTCTGCGGAAACTGCGGAAAGCCTAAGCCGGCAGACAGTGAATCATGGAAATGCACTGAATGCGGAACTGAAAACACAACTAAGTTCTGCGGCGGCTGTGGAAAGGCAAAACCGGAATCCGGTAAGTAAGGGAAGGGAGAATAATTATGAAAAATATTAGATCACAAGTTGTAGTCGTTCTGCTTATAGTGGCTGCGATTTTCTCGGCTGTAGTTTTTCTGGCACCCTTTGATAAATCTGAACCCACATTCTGGATTGGCTATATCGCAGAGCTTTTGGCAATTGCAGTTCAGATTCCCGTATTCAAGCTTGCATATCCTGTCGGAACTGACCTCAAAAGCAAGGTTCTCGGATATCCTCTGTTCAAGATAGGTATTTCCTACCTTGTAGTGCAGACGATAATCAGTGCAGTTCTCATTATTCTCGGTGACGGCGGAAATGTTCCTGTATGGCTTGCATGTCTCATTTGCATAGCAGTTTTCGGAATCGCAATGCTTTTCGGAATGTCTGCAAATATGGCAAGAACAGCTATCACAAATCTTGAAACAACAACTGCTATGAATACAGGACTTATGAAGTCACTTGCACTCAGAGCAAATAATCTCACTAACAAGACAACTGATCCTGCACTTCAGTCAGAGCTTAAAAAGCTTGCAGAAAAGATTACATACAGCGATCCTGTAAGCAGTCCGGCAATTGCCGATGCAGAGTATAAGCTCTCAACACTGTTCGGACAGCTTGAGTCAGCTGTTTGCTCCGCACAGTATTCCGGAGTAAAGGAACTCTGCAAGTCAGTGAATATTGCACTCGACGACAGAAATACAGCTTGTAAGGCTTCAAAGTAATAAAGAAAGGGACGTTTCATACGTCCCTTTTAATATTGTATTGAATAGAAGTCGTCTGAAATTCCGGAGGAGTGCTCAGTTAAAAGCAACATCCATGTTTTCGATTACAAGATAATCCGGAGAAACCGCCGGAACATAATATGCACCGAATTCCCTCATACCGTCAGCAAGCTTCATATCGCCGATTCTTTCGGGATGAAGCTCGATGAGAAAACGATAATACGGCAGTGTATATTTATAGTCATTAGTGCGGTTGTAGCTGATTCCGGTAAATGTTATTTCATCGGTATTGATTCCGTCTGGGAGATAATGCTCGTCCCATACAGTAGTGTAGTAATCTCCGCTGATAAGTTTTTCATATGCCTCGTCATAGCTGATAACAGGGTACATTCCTGCGAATTCCTTGTAATCATAATTGTTGTATATAGAAATTGTGCTAAGCTTTCTGCCGCCATAGAAGTAAACCTTGCGCAAATTGTAGTTAATTAGCGCCGTCAGCGGATCTTCTGAATTGTCATAAAGAGCAAACGTTGTAAGAGGTTCATTGTAGATATCAAAATCAGTAAAAACTGTGGGCGTGGGGTTATCCATCCGTATGACATCCCTGTATTTTTCGCCCAGATATTCCAGCGATCTTTCCGCATGATCTTTGTCCGTCGTATTACAAATGTCATATTCCGGAGGAAGATCGACAGAATTTTCAAATTCAATATATATTCTGCTTGAATACGAGTACATTGAAAGCTCGATATTTCCTGCTTTTGCCTTATAATAGTCGCCGTTGGGATGCCTGTCGACAGGCGTAAATTCCTCGTCAGTAAGCAGACCGGCAACATCTTTCAGTTTTTCTTCCATTTCATCCATGGTATAAACGGGAAGATTTCCATGGCTATAAATTTCATTGCTGGGTTCTATAAAGACCGGAAGCTCCGTAAATTCGCAGTTTTCACGGCTTGGATTTCCGTCAAGAAGCGTGGAAACATCGTAAGCCATAAAGCCTTCAAAGCCCATTCCGCCGCCTCCGGGATCAGTTGTGCGGATGATTTCAAGCTCTCCGGTATTTTCGGGAAACTCAATGATTTCGCCGTATTTTTTAGTTTCAGAGACTAACTTTTCCGGCTTTTTGTCAGGGATATTTTTTACTCCCTGCCATATGATAACTCCGGCTGCGGCAGTCCCCATAGCTCCGATAACAGCCCATTTGATGCGGCTTTTCTTTGGTTTTGGATTTGCTTCTGCAATGAATTTGTCATTCACATCGCCGAGCTGCTGCAAAAGTCTTTCGTTCTTTTTCATAGATAGATGCCCTCCTCATCAAGAAACTGCCGGAGCTTCTTTCGTGTCCGGAGCAGCGACATTTTGACTGCGCCCTCGTTCATTGAAAGCTCCTCTGCGATTTTTTTTACGGGTATGATGTACCAATACCGCTTCATGAAAATGATTCTTGCGTTTTGTTCAAGAGCTTCAAGAAAGCGGTCAAGAGCGTCTTTAAGTTCCAAATCCTCAGCAACAGAGCCTGAATTCTGTTCCGGAATGCACTCGGAAAGTTCATCGAGACAGAGCGAAGTTTCGTTGTTTTTTCTTTTCTGAGAATGTTTTTTCCGCCACATACTGAGGGAGATATTTCTGACAATTTTTCCGAAAAATGCCGAAAGACAACAAGGCTTCTGCGGCGGTATAGTGTCCCAGGCCTTCATCCATGTGTCATTGAGACATTCATCTGCGTCCTCACGACAGTGCAGGATGTTCATGGAAATAGTGCGGCAATAGGAACCGTATTTGCTGTGGGATTCCTTTATCGCTGACTGTGAACGCTCAAAATATAGCGAAATTATAGCGGCATCGTCCATGTCATCAACTCCTTTCACTTCTATAGACGCAGAATATCACCGGCAGGTAACAGGATTCTGAAAATAATAAAAATACAGGGAAAACCTCGAAAAGGTCTTCCCTGATAAGTTCGAAAGCTTTTTATTTTACTTCAACAGTCCAACCGAAGGAATCTTCGATTTTACCCCACTGGATACCAGTCATTGTATCATAGAGCATCTGTGAGATATTGCCGATCTTATTGCCGTTGATTTCCATAACCTTATCGCCCCATTTAAGGTGGCCAACAGGGGAGATTACAGCAGCAGTTCCTGTACCGAATACCTCATTAAGCTTGCCGGCATCGTAAGCGTCGGAGATTTCCTGAATAGAGATTCTTCTTTCAGAAACAGGAATTCCCTTGGACTTGCATACGTCAAGAGCAGATTTTCTTGTAATTCCGGGGAGGATGCTTCCCTGAAGTGCCGGAGTTACAACTTCGCCGTCGATAACGAAGAAGATATTCATAGCGCCGACTTCTTCGATGTACTTCTGCTCAACGCCGTCGAGCCAGAGAACCTGAGCGTAGTTCTGCTTGTGAGCTTCATCCTGACCGATAAGAGATGCAGCGTAGTTTCCGCCTGTCTTAGCGAAGCCCATACCGCCTCTTACTGCACGGACATACTTATTTTCAACGTAGATATCAACGGGATTGAGACCACTTTCGTAGTAAGCACCGGAGGGAGAAAGAATAATCATAAAGAGATAGTGATCGCCGGGCTTTACACCGAGGAATGGATCGCAAGCGAAGATGAAAGGTCTGATATAGAGGGATTCGCCGTCATTTGCGGGAACCCAGTCCTTTTCGATTTTAAGAAGTTCCATAAGGCACTCCATACCGAGTTCAACAGGAAGCTCAGGAATAACGAGTCTTTCGTTGGAGCTGTTGAGTCTCTTGAAGTTTTCCTCAGGACGGAAAAGCTGGATTTTGTTGTCAGCAGTTCTGTAAGCCTTGAGACCTTCAAAAACAGTCTGACCGTAGTGGAGACACATAGCGGCAGGGGAGATCTCAAAATTGCCGTAAGGTCTGATCTCAGGATCATGCCAGCCCTGACCTTCATCGTAGGGCATTACGAGCATATAGTCAGTGAAGATGTGTCCGAAGCCGAGCTTATCGCCGGGCTGGGGCTTGTTTTTCAGTGTTTCTGCTTTTGTAAATTTGATTTCCATTTTATTCAACCTTCTTTAATTAAAATATGAATCAGTCGTTTACTGAGAAGTAATGCTTCTCATACAGTCTTTTGCAGACTATCATTGCAGCTGTAGTCAGACCAGCGGAGCATATCACAGCGGCTGATACAGCTATGAGGATTTTTCCTTTTTTCATAAGAAACTCCTTTACATAAACTATATTTTATTATAACATATTTACGGATAAATTTCTATAAAAATCCTGTTGTGATATGTGACAAAATTTATAGTTAACTTTTATTGAATACAACCAATTATTCATCGAAAGCTCTTACTCTGAGCTTTGCGCCAAGCTTTTCTGCGATTTCTCTTGAAGCCGTGATCTGTTCTTCTGGAATAACATCAACCACCGACATAACCACCTCAGAACTGCCGTTTTTTACGCAGTCAGCGGTAAATTTCTGCATAGCTTCAAAGGCATTGTCGTACTTCGGACGTGTAACCTTCATGTATTCGTCTTTAGTTCCGGCATTGAGACTGACGGATATCACGTCAATAACGGCACAGAGATCATCTGCGATAGAGCGGCTGTTGATAAGATCACCGAGACCGTTTGTATTGATTCTGAGGCGTGTGCTGCCGCTGAGCTTCGTGCGGAGCCACTGTGCTGTTTCGAGGAGCACGTCAAGGCGGCATGTGGGTTCACCGTAGCCGCAGAATACGATCTCGCTGTAGGAATCGAGATTACGGGCACTGAGATCAGCAATAATTTCCTCCATTGACGGTTCATGTTCCAGCCAGAGGGGATCAGAGCCGTAAGCACCGTCTGCGTGATTTCTTATGCAGAATGTACAAGCACATGGGCACTGATTTGTTATATTCAGATAAAGATTGTTTCCCACTTCATAGGATATTGTCATTGCTTTCATGTTTATTCTCCTTAATCTGTATAAATTCTCGGTACACGCTTGGAAATTCCGCATACTACTTCATAGCCGATAGTTCCGTAGATTGACGCAAGCTCGTCTGCGGTAATAGTTTCATTTCCGTCGGTACCAATAAGTGTAGCGATATCACCGGGACGTACATTCGGTATATCGGTTACATCAATCATAAGCTGGTCCATGCATACTCTGCCGATGATTCTGCATCGTCTGCCGTGAACAAGTATTTCTCCCTTGGAGGAAAGGAGCCGTGAATAACCGTCTGCATAGCCTATAGTCACAGTAGCGACACGCATTTCGCTGTCTGCCCTGAAAGTCCGTCCGTAGCTGACACAGGTTCCGGCTTCTATGGTCTTGACATGGGAAATAACGGCTTTAAGGGACATAACAGGCATAAGCCCGTCCGGAATATCAAGGCTGATATCGGGATGAAGTCCGTATATGATGATTCCGGCACGGGAAAGAGTACTCTTTGAGCTGTTTCTGTAACAGGTAGCGGCGCTGTTCATGAAGTGAACGTGCGGAAGCTGTATTCCCATTTTTACAAGGCAGTCATATGTATCGGTGATGAATTTCTCCTGCTTGTCGGTGTAGGTTATATTGTCCGGTTCATCGCTGTCAGCAACGGCAAAATGAGTGTATATTCCCTCTGCTGAAAGCTTTTCAAGACGGCATATCTCAGCGATTTCCTCGGCGCATTTCTCCGGAGTTTCGTGGCGCAGACCGATTCTTCCCATACCGGTGTCGATTTTGATATGACAGCGGAGATTCCCTGATATACGGGAGCAGAGCTCTTTTGCGTATTCAGCGGAGACTATTCCCTGAATAATGTTGTAGCGCAGAAGATCTTCTGCATATTCGGGAGGGGTATAGCCGAGAATGAGTATCTCAGCATACGGACAGCACAGGCGTACTTCCACAGCCTCGTCGATGTTGGAAACAGCGAAATATTTTATTCCGCATTCATTTTCAAGGCAGTTTACAACCCTTTCGTAACCGTGACCGTAGGCGTCAGCCTTGACGACAGCCATGATTTCAGTATCAGGGGAATTCAGCTTCTTAATGACGCTGATATTATTTTTCAGAGCACTCAGCGATATATCCGCCCATGCTCTGTGAAGATGTCTTGGTTCTGCCATTGTCTTATCCTTTCTTTCTTTATTCAAAAACTTTTGAGCAATACCCTTGAAATATATGTATTTTTATGTTATAATTATTCTCAGCGGTTTCTGATAAATATATTATACCACAAATGCAGAAATTTGCAATAGCTTCAGAAACTGTTGATAAAAAATAAATCAGTAGGAGACAACAGCCATGTCAAAGAAAAAAAGCGGACACATAGCGATACCATTTCTTGCAACCCTGTTTATAGGACTTATCGTCATCGGCGGAGCAGCCATGTTCCTGATAAAATATCTGAACAAGGAAGAACCGCTGACAGAAGCTCCGGCAAAGGATGTAGCAACTGTTACGGAGGAAGACAATCATACCGTACTGCTTATTCTTTCCACGCCGGATAAGGAATGCAAATCCACATTTATGCTGATGAGATCAATGCCTAAGGATAAAAAGCTTCTTTTTGTCGGAATTCCTGCCAATACAATAGCAGTAATTGACGGAAAGCAGCATAGTCTTGAGGGTTCCTTCAAGGAAGACGGCAAGGGTGCAAAGGCGGCGGAATTCATTGAAGCTGTTATGGGAATTCCGGTTGAACGCTATATGACATTTGATTCTGATTCGTTCAGACGTGTCTGCGATATGACAGGATGCGTCAAGCAGTATCCTGTAGATATCCCGTTTGGCGGATTCAAGGGCGACGGTACAAGAGAAAACCTCAACAGCGAACAGATAGAGACATATGTTACATATTCAATGTTCCAGAATGGTGAAAGCGACCGAGCTTTCAAGGCTGCTGCACTCATGCAGTATATGGTGAACGGTGCAGATGCTCAGGCAGTTGCAAATCATCTTGAATCGAATTTCGACCAGATAATCAATCACAGCGGAATTTTTACAAATATCACAAGAGCCGATTATAACAGGCTCAAACATGCTATAAAGTATATGTTTGAGTGTGCGGCTGAATATAAGATACAGCCGGCAATGGCATACAAGCTCAGCAGTGAAACTGATGCCGGAAATGATTTTATCATGAGTAAATCTCAGATAGAAGAACTGAAAAGAGATTATTTTACAGATGCGGAGTAAGCCATGAACGGAATTTTTGATACTCATGCGCATTATGCGGATGATGCCTTTAACGATGACAGAAAAGAACTTCTTGAAAAGCTTCCCTCACAAGGGATAGAGCTTGTGATGCTTGCTTCATCGGGAATTGATGATACACGAATGAATTCAGAGCTTGCGGCTCAGTACGGTTACATATATGCTGCGGCAGGAATTCATCCGGAAAGTGCTGATGATTTTCCGGAAAATTATCTTGATATCGTCCGTGATACAATAAAGAACAATCCAAAGATAAAGGCGGTCGGAGAGATAGGTCTTGACTATCACTACGACGGCTATGACCGTGACCGCCAGATAATGCTTTTTACACAGCAGCTTGAACTCGCTCAGGAGCTTGATATGCCGGTAATTGTACACAGCCGTGACGCATGGGAGGATACAATGGAAATCCTTAAAAAATATCGTCCCAGAGGAGTTGTGCACTGCTTCAGCGGTTCGGCAGAAATTGCCTCAGAAATACTTAAACTTGGAATGTATATCGGATTCACCGGTGTTCTCACATTCAAGAACGCAAAAAAAGCAATCAGGGCACTGGAGGTAATTCCGGCGGATAAACTGCTTCTTGAAACGGACTGTCCGTATATGGCACCTGTTCCGTTCAGAGGAAAACGCTGTGACAGCTCGATGATTCCCTTTACAGCTGAGAAAATGGCTGAAATTAAGGGGGTAAGCACACAGGAGATGATAGATATCGCCTGTGCTAACGGAAAAAAATTATTTGATATCTGATCAAAGGTGGAATGCAAATGTACTATTGCTGCGGAATAACTGACAAGGGAATAATGCCTCACAACGAAGATGCACTGCTTATCGGAGAAAATGTTCTGACTGAGGGCAGCTTTTGTCAGGATATCAGCGAACCGTTTATTGCAGCTGTTTCTGACGGTGTTTCGGGCGAACTCGGCGGCGAGCTTGCTTCAAAAATGAGCCTTGAACTTATCCGTGATATGCACTACAGCGGAATAATACGTCTTGATATCCGTCTGCATGAGATACACAGACAGCTTGCGGAATACAGCCGTCAGAATCCGGAAAATCATAATATGCAGGCTACTCTCTGCGGAATTGCAGTAGACGAGACAGGAGGGATACTTTCCTTCAATGTCGGAGATTCAAGATTATACCGTGTCCGTCAGGGAAGAATCACACAGCTTTCGAGAGATCAGTCGCTGGTGCAGCTTCTTTTCGAGGAGGGCGCTATCACTACTCAGCAGAGACGGACTCATGTTCACAGAAATATTATCTTTCCGGCGTTCGGAAATGTAAATACAGTTCCTAAGATAGACATTGTTTCGGTTGAAGGCGGAATGGAACACGGCGATGTTCTTCTGCTCTGCACCGACGGAATATCTGATTATCTCTCTACGCTGGATATAGAGGAAATTATGGAACTGCCGAAGCCTCTGCCAAAACGTCTTGAAATGCTCAGGGATGAAGCTCTTGCAAGAGGCGGCAAGGATAATATTACGGCTATAGGAATTGTAAAATGCTGATACAAAGAGAAAGACTGTACATTTTTGCGTACAGTCTTTTTATTTGTCTTATGTAACAGGATTCTTTTTGAAAAATGTAAAAAAGTATTGTCTGTTTTTTGTGCAATCATACAATATTGCGTTATATAATTTAAATTTATATTGGGCATATTGATATATATGGTCTGCTGTAGTATGATATAAATGTAAAGGTGGATAT
>JAFXEJ010000011.1 GCA_017513795.1 Ruminococcus sp. | reverse complement strand
CATTGTAAAGGAAGTGATCCGATATGCGTCCTGATTATAATGGCGTTAAGTATTATAGTCCAAATGATTGGGGAATAAGTGTTGAATTAGAAGAAGCCGAGAATATTATTAAAGGCTTTGATTCTGATGCCACTATCACAGATATCAATGTGATTCTTGAGTTGTTCAATGTACAAAAGCTGTTAGAATGTGGGACGCGATTAAAGAAATGGAGCGACGCTGAGTATTATCAATACCAACGTAAAGCTAAATCTATAAAAGGGGTTTTAGGGAGATTCTTTACTCGGATTGATGATTCATTATTTATAGAACACTATAAAAATGTCGCTATTGAGTATATAGATGACTTTTGGGAGTTGTTTGAGAACTATAAATGTTATAGAAAGGTATCTCCAGAAACATTTGATGAATTTCTACTTTTGAGAGAAACCCCTTTATATAGACTCCTATCTCATAAAGAAATCGTTCGGGCTTATGACACCCAACTCACAAAAGAGCTCAGAACATCTGATCAAACCTGTCAAATTCTTGTATCAAAGTTCTTAGAAGAGACCAATTCTATGTATTATTTGCCACCAAGCTTTGCTCCAAGCGAATTTGAAGCGATATTTCAAAAATATATAGATTCTGATAAACCCAATCCTAATATTCTTCATCTGATTTACAATGCACAAAGTACTAAAGAATGTCCGATATCTCCAAAGCTTAAATTGAATGCGAAGCGTAAATATGATGAATTCTGGAGTACCCCCGGAAAGAATGCTGTTACGACTCAATACGGAATAGGGGTTGGTATCGTAGATCAAGACGAGTTGGTAAAGTATTGTCGTGAGGGTATGGATTTTAAGTATTCATATAGTAAAAAATGGCTCGTGGAAAATTTAGATTATCCAACTATAATGAATAACTTCATCTATATTTTTGAAATGTTTGATAAATGTTTTAGAAGTTCTCTCGTTTCAGTTAAGTCGCAAATTAGTGCTATCGAATCAGCATTTGCTATTGAAGGAAAAAAATACTATAACAAGGGAAACCACTTTAATAGTAATGCAATGCTTTCATCTGTGCAGATGAGTGCATATTACCATTTTCTAAAAGCACATGATGTAGATATGGAAAATGTTTTTAAATGGTTTTTTGAGACATATCTTCCAGAAGAATTTAATGTAACGGGCTTCAGTTTTAATGCCTCATCAGCAACTAATTATGGTGAAAAATGTAAAAATATCGTATCAGAAATGGATGGAGTATTAAAACAGTATCGTATGTATGTACGAGATGGGGAAATTGATAGAGAACTGTTTGAGATGGAATCTGAACATCTTATAATTGACGGTATGCAGAGTCTAATGAGTAATAAATACGCTTATTCAAACAGTAATGAGATACAGTATGAAATGTATTTATTATTCTCTGATCAATCAGGATTGGGGTATATTGACAGAACCAGATCTAAATATTCAACTTTAATTGAGCTGTTAATAAAAGAAAAATGTCAAAAAAGTGATTTCAAAAAATATCAGATTGAAAAACTTGATTGGCTAATTAGCAGAGGATCAATAATTCAGAATGAAGACAATATAGTAACGTTGAATTATTCAAGAATCTTTGTTTTAAAAGATTTATATGATCATGATGTATTATGTGTACAACATATGCAAAACTTATCGGATGTTTTACACGAAATGAAAACAAATGGTGATTTAAAAATAGAAAACACTCTATTCTCTAAACCTGAAAAAGAATATCTAAATTATATACTAAATAAAGCTGAATATAGTAATGGGCTTGATTTAAGAAACAGATATGCACATGGTACATATTCACGCACGGAGAATGAACAACAGCATGATTATATTGAATTATTAAAAGTAATGGTTTTGATAATAACCAAAATGAATGAAGAGTTTTGTTGGATAGACGATAGAAAACGGGGTGAAGAAGTGTGAGCTACGATTATTCCGAAAACATACTTGTCCAGGGAGCAGCAGGCGATCTTCTCAGAGACGAACTTGGCTGGGACGTTGTTTTTGCCTATAACGAAGAAAAACTCGGCGCAGACGGCACACTCGGCAGAACTTCATATAAAGAGATACTGCTTGTGCGGTATTTTCGTAAAGCTCTGAAAGACCTCAACCCCTGGATAACCGATACACAGATCACCGAAGCAGAAAAGCGTATGACCGAGCATATGTCAACTGCTTCACTGATCCAGATCAATGAAGAAAAGTACAGCTATATCCGTGACGGAATACCTGTAACAGTGAAACGTCCCGACGGCAAAACCGAGACTAAAAAAGCAAAGGTCATCAACTTCAATGAACCATGCAAGAATCATTTCCTCGCTGTCAAAGAACTGAAAATTCACGGTGACCTCTACCGCCGCCGAACGGATATCGTCGGTTTTGTCAATGGTATCCCTCTGCTGTTTGTGGAGCTGAAACGCACAGATGTTGACGTTCAGAATGCTTATTATGACAACTACACCGACTACCTGTCAACCATTCCTCAGCTGTTCTATTATAACGCTTTCCTTATACTGTCAAACGGTATGCAGGCGAAGGTGGGAACTCTTGAAAGCAAGTATGAGTTTTTCCACGAATGGAAACGACTTGCAGAAGACGATCAGGGCAGCGTTGAGCTTGAAACAATGCTCCGTGGTATCTGTAAGAAAGAGAACTTCATCGACCTGCTTGAAAACTTCATCCTCTTCGATCATTCCGGTGGACATACCGCAAAGATACTTGCACGAAATCATCAGTATCTCGGAGTAAACGAAGCCGTAAAGGCTTACGCTGACAGAAAGCTGAATGACGGCAAACTCGGTGTTTTCTGGCATACACAGGGCAGTGGAAAGAGCTATTCCATGCTGTTCCTCTCACAGAAGATACGCCGCAAATTTGAAGGCTCCCCCACGATCGTTATACTTACCGATCGTGATGATCTGAACAGGCAGATAAGCGATACCTTTGAAAACTGTGGACTGCTTGGTAAGACTAAGGCTTCGCAGTTTATTGCTTCAAGCGGTGAAGACCTTGTAAAGAAACTGGAGAAGAATCCGAGCTTTGTGTTCACTCTTATACAGAAGTTCAATAAGCCCGATGTTAAGCCTATTCATCCCGACCATGACATCATCATAATGTCTGATGAGGCACACCGCAGTCAGTACGGAGTGTATGCTGACAATATGATGAAACTACTCCCCACTGCCGCAAGGATCGGCTTCACCGGAACGCCTCTTCTTTCAAGCGATAATATCACTGCCAGAACATTTGGTGGATATATCTCTATCTATGACTTCAAACGTGCTGTTGAGGACGGTGCAACAGTTCCGCTGTACTATGAAAACAGAGGAGAAAAGATCGAAGACCTCCGCAATCCTGATATTACAGATAAAATCCTTGATGCTATCGAGAATGCAGATATTGATCCCGATCAGCAGGATAAACTTGAAGCTGAATTTGCCAAAGAGATACATCTGCTGACAGCTGAGCCGAGACTGCGTTCCATTGCCAAAGACTTTGTAAGGCATTATTCTGACCTATGGACAAGCGGAAAGGCAATGTTCGTTTGCCTTAATAAAGTGACCTGTGTTCGTATGTACGACTACGTACAGGAATACTGGGACAAAGAGATAGAGCTGCTGACAAAACGGCTGAAAGACGCAACTCAACAGGAAGCACAGGAGCTTGAACGTAAGATTAAATGGATGCAGGAAACCGAAATGGCTGTTGTAATCAGTCAGGAACAGAATGAAATTCAGACCTTTGATAAATGGAAACTGGATATCAAAACACACCGCACAAAAATAGAGAAACGAGAACTTGATAAGGAGTTCAAGGATTCCGAAAATCCGCTAAGAGTTGTTTTCGTATGTGCAATGTGGCTGACTGGTTTTGATGTTAAGTGTCTTTCATGCCTGTATCTGGATAAGCCGTTAAAAGCTCATACCCTTATGCAGACTATCGCCCGTGCCAATCGTGTCAATGCAGGTAAAAGCAATGGTCTTATCATCGACTATATTGGTATCGTAAAGGCTTTGAGAAAAGCTCTTGCAGACTATACCGCTAATAAAGGCAAAGGCGGCGATGATCCTACAATAGATAAGGATAAGCTTATAGAGCGAATTCTTGAAACTATTGAAAAGGTCAAGCAATACTTCAAAAACCGGGATTTCAGCATACAGAATATCATTGATGCCTCCGGATTCAAGAAGATGCAGTTTCTGAGAGATGCCGCAGATATCGTTTGTGGAAGTATCGAAGACAGGAAGACATTCACTACATATGCTTCTGAAATAGGACGTCTGATCAAATATACAGACCGATCTGATTTAACCGGAGCTACACGAAAAGAATGTGAAGCCATTGCAGCCATATACTCTGAGATACAGAAAAAGCGTAAGCATACAGACACTACTGACCTTATGATAGAGATAAACAATATCATAAATCAGTATGTAACTGTAAACGCTAATCCTAATATCACACAGAATAATCGCCAGTTCGATATCAGTAAGATAAACTTCGAGCTTCTCAGCAGAGAGTTTGCAAAGGCAAAGCATAAAAACCTTGTCATGAAAGACCTTGAAGAAGTAATACTGCTAAAGCTCAATCAGATGGTTTTCGGCAATCCTAACCGTATAAATTATTATGATCGTTACCAACAGATCATAACTGATTATAACAGTGAGCAGGATCGCACTAAAATCGAAAAGACGTTCATGGATCTTATGAATCTTGCAAATAGTCTTGACGAAGAAGAGAAACGTTATGTCCGAGAAGGATTCAACAGCGATGAAGAGTTATCAATGTACGATATGCTGTTCAAGGATAACCTGTCCCCTAACGATATAAAGAAGATAAAGAAAGTGTAGTAAACGCGATTCAAAAACTAGTAGATGAAGGTACATATCCACAAAACTTGTGGAAAAACTAAAATGAAAAAAAGAATATTGTTGATAACTATATTTTTTCTAATAGGAGCATTTAT
>JAFXEJ010000127.1 GCA_017513795.1 Ruminococcus sp. | reverse complement strand
TTCAGACAAATAATCCGATCAGCTCACGATGAAAGGGTGATATAAGTGAAGCAATGCGCCGGACAAATAAAATATCTTGCCGCTATAAAAGAGCTTTCTGAAACGACCGACAGCCTTCGCTGCGTCCATATTGCCCGATATCTTGGGGTATCACGTCCAAGCGTGAGCAAGATGCTGAGATGTCTTGCCAATTCCGGACTGGTGTATGAGGATTACTGCAACAGTGTAGTTCTCACTCCGGAGGGCAGAGCAGCTGTAGGAGAAATTTTTTCCTCGTATGGTGAAATTTACACATTTTTCCATAGCTTTCTGAAGCTTCCTCACGATGAAGCACACGAACAGGCACTGCGGTTTATAAGTGAATTTCCAAAGGACACCTGTGAACGTCTCAGAAAAATCGTTAAGAATACTGTGCGCAAAGCATAAAATAAGTGGACTCCTTCACTTGAAAGGAGTCCACTTTTATTTATTCCGATTTACAATATCTCCGGATTTTCCGGAGTTTTTTATTCCTGTTCCTTCTTTTTACGGCGGAATATCCCACGGATTCTGTGGCGCAGTCTGTCAAGTTTAAGGCTGAGATATCTTTTCAGCTTCGGCTTTTTGCGCCGCCACAGGATTATAAGCCGGAGCAGAATCCATGCAAGCGTAAGAAACGGGATTATCAGAATCAGCTTTCTGCCGTGATAAAGCCGGGAAAGCCGGAATTCAACGATTCTTGAAGCGTTCTCCCAGTAAGGATAGATAATGCCGTCATCCTGTACGACAGAATTGCTCAGCTTCTTATAGGCTTTTGAACGCTTTTCCGGATTAAAACGACTTCCATTGCTGACGATATCCACCTTTCCATCATACTGCTGACCGAAAATCTTTTCCATTGTATTTTCTGCGAAGCTGTCTACGGGATTCGGAATTATACATTCATAGCATGTTATTCCGTCGAAAGCTGCCGGCTGTGCATTGCCGTCCGGAGCTGTGTTCAAGCCCGCTGAGCCTCTTGTGACCTCGTCTGCCATGTCGTATGAAATATACGCACGCATGGTTTTTCCGGCACACTGTTTTTCCAGTTTTGTGTCAGGACTGCCGATAACTCCGGCTATGTAGAACTTCACGCCGTTGATGTACATATCCATTCCGGCGATTTTCTCCGAACCGTAAAGCATCCATGCAAGCTCCCTGTCGATAACAGCACCGTCCTGCATAAGATCTTCCTTTGTAAAATAAACTCCGTCAAGAAGTGTGAAATCACGGAACAGGAAGAAATCTCCGCCGACAGCTGTAATTTCTGCCGATGTGTGCCTGTTTATATCTGAGGAAATCTGACAATTTCCAAGCGGAGAACTATACGCATCCGGCACGAGAGTTTTTCCTTCTTCAGGAGCGACTGAAACGGTTTGCAGTTCACTGAGGATCATACTGCGGACGCTGTTGAGCGAGGTGGTGCTGAATCCGGAATTTTCAGCGAAAAAACAGCTTATCTGTGCGTAATTTCCCTTTTTGCCGCCCCATTCAGAGGCGGCATAGTTGTATTTCTGAGACTTTGCCATAGAGCTTCCGACAGCGGTCATTACAGCCGCCGCAATAAGAGCGGCTCCGTTTACGGAAGCAAGGACAATATGTTTTATCTTGAATCTGAATTTCATAAGGGGAACACCGCCTTACTTATCCTTCATGCGAACCTGATCTCCGGCAGATACCGGCTTGCTTGCCGCTGTTATAAGGCTGTCGCCCCGTGAAACTCCGCCCTGAACTGCGGAAGAAGTTTCATCCGAAGCAAGTACCTCGACCATAACTCTTTCTGCATAGTAGCGGTTGCCGAAAGGAGAACTCTTTGATTTTACTTTAAGTACGAAGCTTCCGTCCTTGTCCTGATAAACGGCGCTTTTTGGCACTATGGCGTCATATGAAGCACTTCCGCACGGAATTGAAAGCTCCACGAATGTACCCGATTCAACATCGCCTGTTACAGAAAATTCAAGTATCTTGCTTCGTGAACCGGCAGTAGTATCATTTTTGATTTTCTGAAGAACTGCTTCTGCCTTGCCGCTGAAATTATTCACAAGCTCAGCCTTTACGCCGGTCTTTATTTTCTTTACCTTGTCGGCGTCAACCATAACCTCAACGGTATATCCTTCCTCAGAGATGTCGATAAGCGCAAGAGGAACTCCCGGAGTAGTAGAGTCATCCGGCTGGACGTTTACC
>JAFXEJ010000126.1 GCA_017513795.1 Ruminococcus sp. | reverse complement strand
TTTTTTCAAATTTCTTTGAAATTCTTTCCCCTTCGTTAAAACCTTCGGCTCTGTAAAACGTCTTTGCCTTGCGTTCAGATCTTCCTACCTCTTTAACTCTGTCTTGGCTTGTCTCCCCTGACAGCTTTATTATTATATCATTTTTGGAAGGGATTGTCAAGTCGAACTTTCCTCGGAAATTTTTGCTTTTTTTATGCGCTTTGCCTACATAGTAAAAAAGACTGCCCAATGGCAGCCTTTTACTATATATTTGGTACACCTGTGATGAGCCAGCGGAGCGAGAATATCACCGCAACTCCTACCAGAACTCCAGCAATAATGATGTTTTTCTTTATCTCGTCGTCGTACTCAAACCTCGATAAATCGGCAGGATTCACCCATATCAGCTTCTTTTCTCCAATCTTCATCGGCTGATTAAATCCGGCTTTGTCGTCCTTTTCGTATGTCTTTTCGCCGCATTCAAATTTCATCCTGTGAATATACGAAACCGTCATTCCCTTGCGGTTCTTTTTCTCACGAACCTCAACGACCTCTGCAAGTACAAGCTGACCTTTCCTCTTTAATAGTATAAGACGAATCATGTAAACCGCCGCACATATTGCGATTATCAGACCGATTCCGCCCCAGATTATCTCCTTCACTTCTATCACCTCTCTGCTATAATAGCACTTTTCCGGCGATTTGTCAATAAAAACGGACGACCAGTAAAGTCGTCCGTTTATTGTTTTATTTTCAGAACTAATAAATGACCGCTTATTATGCCATAAGCTTAACCATAACAGCCTTCTGAGCGTGGAGACGGTTTTCAGCCTCCTCGAAAATCTCATTTGCGTGAGCCTCGAACACCTTTTCAGTGATTTCCTCCTCACGATGCGCCGGCAGACAGTGAAGAACCATAGCTTCTGCGTTTGCCTGAGCCATAAGCTCGTCGTTGATCTGATATCCGGCAAAAGCAGCCTTTCTCTTTTCAGCTTCGCCTTCCTGTCCCATGGATGCCCATACGTCAGTGATAAGTACATCTGCGCCCTTTGCAGCCTGTGCCGGTGAGTTTGTCATCTCGAACTTATCGCCATATTCAGCAGCAAAATCGAGAATAACCTTAGGCGGCTGATAGTCATCGGGACAAGCAATTGAAACTGACATTCCAACCTTGAGTGCGCCGACGATAAGTGAATTTGCCATATTGTTTCCGTCGCCGATAAAGCACATTTTCAGACCGTCAAAGCTTCCCTTGAACTCACGGATAGTCATGAGATCAGCAAGAACCTGACACGGATGACAGAAATCTGTCAGACCGTTGATGATCGGAATACTGCCGTATTCAGCGAGATCTTCAACTTCCTTCTGCTCGAAAGTACGGATCATGATGCCGTCAAGGTAGCGTGAAAGTACTCTTGCTGTATCCTGAACAGGCTCTCCACGGCCAATCTGAAGATCGTTTGAGGAGAGGAACAGCGGATATCCGCCGAGCTGATACATACCTGTCTCAAAAGAAACTCTTGTTCTTGTGGAAGCCTTCTGGAAAATCATTCCGAGAGTTTTTCCTTTAAGAAGGTGTGAATGAGGAATGCCGTGCTTTAATTCATATTTGAGCTGATCTGCAAGGTTGAGAATTTCAATAATCTCCTCACCGCTGAGATCAAGCATTTTAAGTAAGTGCTTCATGTAAATCTATCCTTTCAAAATATGTTTTATTTTTTTGTTTGTGAGATAACTCAGTTTCTGTTCATTTCTCCGAAAGCCTTGTCTATTGCTACTGCAAACAGCGGAATATAATCATCAAACGCTGTATTTATTATTTCAAGATCATACTGTAATGTTCCCGAAACGCCGAATTTGGTTGTTATGCTTCCAACCTTGACATCATTGAGAATTATCTCAAAATTCTTTCTGTCCTTGCTGGCAATCGCAAATTTCATATCCTTGCCCTCTGCCGTGATAGTTGGATCAAGGAAAAGCGATTTGCATTCCATTTTAAGGAAAAGGTCGTCATTGAGAATGACTGAAAACATAGGCTTTCTTATATCACCCTCCTGAATCAGAGTGTAGAGATTGTAGTTACTTGCGTCAAGAAGAATATACCTCTGCGCAAAGCCCTTTTTCTTTACGGTATACAGAAGTCGTGATTTTTTGTCTTCTACAACATACTTGTTGCCTTTTTCTGCAATTGTAAGTTCCATAAATCATTCCTCCAGTACTTCGATAAGAATTTTCATTCCTTCGTCTAATTCATTATATGTAATATTGAGAGGAGGCAGCAATCTTACCTTTTCCTTTGCGGTAAGCACGAGAAGACCCTTTTCAAAGGCTTTTTTTGCGACATCTGCCGCTTTTTTCGACTCATCGGAAAGTGTGATTCCGATCATCATGCCCTTGCCGCTTATGCTCTTTACTGCACTGCAGCCCTCAAGCTTTGATTTTATGTAAGAAGCTTTTTCGTTTACTTCATCAAGGAAGCCCTCGCTCAGCATTCTGTCGATAACAGCGATTCCTCCGGCGCATGCGATTGGATTTCCGCCGAAAGTTGAGCCGTGTGTACCAGCTGTGAGAACATCCTTTGTTTTTGAATTGAAAAGACAAGCGCCCATAGGGATTCCGCCGGCGATGCCCTTTGCAAGCGTTGTGATATCAGCCTTTTTGCCGTACCATTCTCCGGCAAGAAGCTTTCCTGTACGTCCGATACCTGTCTGAACTTCGTCAGCGATAACGAGGATATCCTTCTGTGCGCAGAGTTCAAAAACGGCGTTGATGTATTCCTCATCAAGAGCGATTACGCCGCCCTCGCCCTGAACATATTCAAGCATTACTGCGCAGACTGTATCATCAATTTTTTCTTTCAGGTCATTGATATTATTTGCTTCGGCGTGGACAAATCCTTCAAGGAACGGGAAAAAGTAGTTGTGGAACACATCCTGTCCCGTTGCCGACAGAGTAGCCATTGTTCTTCCGTGGAAAGAATTCACAAGGGTAATGATAGTATGTCTGCCCTTGCCGTACTTGTCGAAGCTGTATTTTCTTGCGGTTTTTATAGCGCATTCGTTAGCTTCTGCGCCGCTGTTTCCGAAGAATACGGAATCATAGCCTGTTGCATTGCAGAGTTTTTCTGCAAATTCTGCCTGAACTTCGGTATAGTAGTAGTTGCTGGTATGCTGGAGAGTACGCACCTGAGCGCACACAGCGTCAGCCCACTGTTCATCGCAGTAGCCGAGGCAGTTACAGCCGATACCGCTTCCGAGGTCGATATATTTCTTGTTATTTTCATCAATGCACTGTCTGTTTTGTCCCGATTTCATTGCGAGGGGATAACGTCCATAAGAATGTGCCACATGATTATCAAATTTGTTAATAGTTTTTTCATTACTGTTCATTTGAATTTCCTCCTTCGGGACAAGGAATGCAATAGCATCCCACACTATAATTATAACTCCTGAATGCATATAAAATCAATATTGTTTCAGAAGAATATAGTAAACTTTTTATTTATAAGTAATATTATTTAAAATTCTATACAGAGAGCACATTCAGTGCTCCCATTGTTTTATTTTCCGGATGTCCGGAATTATACAAACTGAGTACCGATGCCCTCGTTTGAGAGAATCTCAATGAGAATCGAGTGCGGAACTCTGCCGTCAATGATAACTGTCTTGTTTACGCCTCGTCTTACAGCTTCAACACAGCAGTCTATCTTCGGGATCATTCCGCCGGAGATTATTCCCTGTCTCTTGAGGAACGGAACTTCACTGACATTTACCTCCGGAATGAGTGTTGACGGATCGTCCTTATCACGGAGAAGTCCGGCAATATCTGTCATAAGAATGAGATTTTCCGCACCGAGTTCAGCGGCAATGCGTGCAGCAGCTGTATCAGCGTTTATATTATATGTATTTCCATCCTTGTCTGTTGCAACAGTTGCGATAACAGGAACATTTCCGTTAGCAAGTGCGTCAAGGATAGGCTTTGTATTCACCTCAGTGATCTCGCCTACATAGCCAAGATCCTGACCGTCCTCTGTTGTCATTTTCTCAGCGGTAAGCATTTCGCCGTCGATTCCGCAGAGACCTACTGCGCTTCCGTTGTGATGTGCAAGAAGCTGAACGAGTTCCTTGTTTACCTTGCCGGCAAGAACCATTTTTACAACGTTTACAGTTTCCTCATCCGTATAGCGCAGACCGTTCACAAAACGGCTTTCAATGCCGAGTCTGCCGAGCATTTCGTTGATCTCAGGGCCGCCGCCGTGAACAAGCACGACCTTTACGCCTATCTGTGACAGCAGTGCGATATCAGTCATAACTGCGTCTTTGAGTTCCTTGTTTGTCATAGCGTTTCCGCCGTACTTGATTACAAGAATCTTGTTGTTGTACTTCTGGATATACGGCAGTGCGTCGATAAGCACCTGCGACATATCCTGATTTGAAATTTTATTCTTTTTCTCTGACATTTTCAGCCACATCCTTATCTGTATTTAGGTAATTTCACTTTGTATTTTGAAGTTTCTCTTTTGAGAAGCTCCGCTACCTTTTCGGCATCTCTTATTCCGAAAAAGCCTTCGCCGTTGATATCAATTCTTCGGTCTCTATTGCGTGCTGCGTAATATGGATCCTTCACATCTTTTGCATAAAAGGTGACATATCCGACACCTCGTTCGCTCTGCCAGTACTCTATATCATATATATAATATTGTTCGATTTTGTACAGCATGCGGTATTTGAAAACAAACACCCTTCTGTCTGTAATCGCATAGCAGGGATTCTTTTTTAATATATATAAGATAATACAGAATGCTATTAACACAACACCGCAAAACAGGTGTATCTTAAAGAAAATAATAACCAGAACCACCATAAAAACCAAGCCAAACCACGCCAACGCACCGGTCTGTTTTTTCTCCTGATTTGTTGCGTCCTTTTCAGGCATTCCGCACCAGAGAATCTTCTCATCTATTCCAAGATGAGGCTTGATAAATTCCTCAACATCACTTTCATACTCAAAGACGATTTCCTCTGCTCTTTCTTGTCCGTGATTATTATATTCCTCAATATCAGCACGATATTCATCACCGTCTGAACGGTATTCCTCATTCGGACGGATATAATCTCCGCCGTTATAGCCTTCATAGCCGTCCTTTTTCTTCTTCCAGAACATTCACTTATCTCCATTATCTGCTGTTTTTCTTTGCAAGCTCAACTGCCTCGCTGAGTATTCTGAACGCTTCGTCCGGCTCTGCGATTCCCTGAATAAAAAAGTGGTCGAATTTATCCGATTCATTCTTTGAATAGGGATTATCCATTCTCCGGACAATTATGGTACCTGTTCCCTTGTTGCCGTATTCTATCTGTAAATCGTGGACATTCACAAGAGCAATTGCGTTTTCGTATCTTTCATTTATTATGATAAGTCTGCGGTCGGTTATCGCATAGCCGTACTTTCTCTGAGAAAGAAAAGCCTTGAATATCACCAGCAGAATAAGAAGCGGAATTGCCGGAATTATCGCTGCAACCGGAAATACAATAATAGATTCAATCACCTTGTACAGAAGAAATCCCATTATCAGAAGCATTACGACAATAAATATGGTATTCCTTTTTAGCTTAGCATAGCTTTCTGTTTTTCCAGTCCACAGAACCTGTTCATCGCCGGTGAGCATATATTTCAGTCTTTCTCTGACAATTTCATCCATTCTGTTGTCGTCGTTATTTTTCACACAGCCACCTCACTTTTCCTTATATATAAAAGGAGCCGCAGTCTCGTTCAGTATCCTGTAAGCTTCCTCCTGATTCTCTGTAAAGCTGAACAGAAGATGCAGATACGGCGAAGGGTTGAAGTCGTGTTTGCCCTTATTCCTTGTCAGTTTACTGCACATGACAAGTCTTGCCGTGCTGAATGCCACAACTGTTATCGCACCTGTTTTACGGTCAAAGTGTATTTCGTGGATATCATCATAATACACCGACTGAAAATCCTTGCCGAGTTTTGAGAGAATTCTCTTGCTTGTAATAACGGTAGGAGCAAGGCTTTGAGAACTAAGCTTTATCACGAAAAACGCAATCAGAACCGCTATAATTATCCCAGCTGCCACAGCTGCGGCAATATACTCTCCGGCTATAAGAGAAAAGATAAGAAAGAACGCCGGTACCGGTAAAAAAAACATCACTGCACAGCCCATAAGACATCCCGATGCGTCATGGGCAAGTCCGGAATGAAGTATTTCCTCGTCCTGTTCAAGCTTTACTCCGAACACCTCATAGGGGTCATATTTATTAGTCATAGCCGTACTCCTCCTTTGAACGAAGTATAGCGTTTTCAAGAATTCCGTGAACCTTTTCGGGATTCTCCACGCCGTAAACTGTAGTTACTCCCAGCGGAGAGGGCTTTCCTCTTGTCATTACAGAATAAGCCCTTCCTGTAGGAGAAACCTTCACTTTGCTGTATTTCAGCGAATATCCGAGCGAACCGATACCGTCTTTAAGCTCTCTGTATGCGATACATTTAATATCGCTGAGTTCGTCGGAAGTGAATGTTCCGTTGTTGTTAAGAATGATACGTCTGTCAGTTATGGCATAGCTGCTGAATTCCGGCTTCTTTTTAAGGTAAGGATAAAGAGCCCACACAAGCAGCAGAAGCAATACTATAATTCCCGGATTGAATCCTGCTGTCACTAAAAAACCGATAAATATGAAAACCAGAATTATTATCGCCCAGATTTTTTCATCCTGCCAGCTTATATGATTTGTTTCCTTGTATTCTCTGCACCACAATATATTTTCACCGACGTAAAGCTCACGCCGGAATTCACTTTCCGTGTGGTCGCAGTCTCCGGAAAAGTTATCCCCGTAGTTATAATCCCTGTTTTCCATAATCAGCTCCTGTAGTCACCGTTTATCTTGACATAATCGTATGTAAGGTCGCATCCCCATGCAATGGCACTGAATCCGCCGTCACCGATTCTGATGAGAATCTGAATTTCCTCCTCGCCAAGAATCTCCTTAGCCTTTTCCTCAGAGAATTCAACTCCGGCGCCGTTTTTGCATACGTCAATGCTTCCCTTTGCAGAAGCAATTTTTACATCTACCTTATTTATATCGAATTCTGCGTCTGCGTAGCCTACAGCGCAGAGGATACGTCCCCAGTTTGCGTCCTCACCGAACATCGCTGCCTTGAAAAGACTTGAACAGATAACAGATTTTGCAACGGTTTCGGCTGTCTTTTCGGAATCAGCTCCGCCTACAGCACACTCGATGAGCTTTGTTGCGCCCTCGCCGTCACGAGCCATCATTCTTGCAAGATTCATCATAATTGCGTAGAGAGCATTCTCAAATGCCTCGAAATCAGCGTCCTCATGAGAAATAACCTTATTTCCGGCAGTTCCCGAAGCAAGTACGCATACCATGTCGTTTGTGGAAGTATCTCCGTCAACGCTTGCTCTGTTCAGCGTAACCTTTACGATATCGCTGAGCGCACGCTGAAGAAGCTCCGGAGAAATTCCGGCGTCTGTTGTGATGAATGTCAGAGTTGTTGCCATATTTGGATGAATCATTCCGCTGCCCTTGAGCATTCCGCCCATAGTGCAGATTTTTCCGTCAAGCTCAAACTGAACTGCAACTTCCTTAGGCATTGTGTCTGTAGTCATGATAGCTTCAACAGCACGGGGATTTCCGTCGTATGTAAGTCCCTCTGCAAGCTCCTTCATGCCGTTTGCGATTGGCTCGATAGGAAGAATCTGACCGATAACTCCTGTTGAAGCAACGATAACATCCTCCGGACTGATTCCAAGCTCTGCGGCTGCAAGCTCGCACATTTTTGAAGCCTTTTCAACGCCGTCAGCATTACAAGTGTTTGCGTTCACGGAATTCACGATAACTGCCTTTGCCTTTCCGTTTTTAAGGTGCTCCTTTGTCACGAGGATAGGTGCACCCTTTACCTTGTTTGTAGTATAAACTGCGGCTGCTGTACATTCTGTATCAGCAGCGATAAGTGCTAAGTCGTTCTTTTTCTTCGTTACATGAGCGCCTGCATGAGCAAGTCCGCACTGAATTCCGTTTGCACGGAAACCCTTAGCGGCACAAACTCCGCCTTCAACGAATTTTATATTATCAACTGACTGTAAATTCATATTACAACTCCCTTTTTTAATTCGGAATGCGGAATTCGTAATTCGGAATTTTCGGTGTGCCTTACGGCAATTATCTAAAATATCTCCATTATATATCCGCATTTCAAATATCATTTTTTTGTGTTTTTGTTATTGATACTAATATGCTGATTATCTCCTGACAATCTGTATATATAGAATCAAATTGAACTTTGTCGATATATCCGCTTTCATAAAGCAATTCAAGCCAATATTCGGTCTCACTTGCTTCCTTTAAAGAAATATTTAATTTCGCATAGAAATCTGCTCTGGTCTGACCTCTTATTGCTTCTCTTACGTTTGCTCCGATACTTGTACCGCTCTTTAAAACTTGCCTGGATAAAATAAATTCTTTTTTCTCTGCTGTAAGATATTGATACATTTTCACTATCCGCAAAGCAAACGTCTTACTTTTTTCTGCAATAACATTTTTCTTCATATTTCTAAAACTATTTTTCGGATAATATAATTAATTCCGAATTCCGCATTCCGAACTCCGAATCATACAAGCCCTGTAGTTTCGTCAATTCCCATCATAATGTTAAGGCACTGAACAGCCGCACCGCTTGCTCCCTTACCGAGATTATCAAGACGTGCGCAGAGAAGAATCTGCTCATCGCTTCCGAAAACGAATACCTGTAATTTATTCACACCGCTGAGCGTATTTGAAGCAAGGAAGAAAGACTTCTGCTCGTCTGCGCTCATAAGAGGCATTACCTCTACCATGTTTGCACCCTCATAGTGCTTTGCGTACATCGCATGAACTTCCTCTGCTGTCACGGGCTTGCCGAGCATTCTTGTCTGAATCGGGACACTTACGACCATTCCGCTGAAGTAATCGCAGATGATAGGATTGAACATCGGGGTATATTCCAGTCCGGAAACAGCCTTCATTTCCGGCAGATGCTTGTGCTGCTGAGAAAGCGCATACTGACGGGGACTTCCGTACTCGTAAGGCTTATCCTCTCCCTCATAAACAGCTATAGCTTTTTTGCCTGCGCCGCTGTAGCCTGATGTAGCATAAGCGAACACGGGGAAATCAGCCGGAATGATTCCGTTCTTTACAAGGGGATAAACGATTGAAGCAAATCCGCTTGCGTAGCATCCGGGAACAGCAACTCTGTTCGATTTTGTTATCTTCTCACGGTGCTCCGGTGAAAGCTCCGGAAAACCATATGCCCAGTCAGGATTTGTTCTGTGAGCAGTTGAAGCGTCAATGATTCTCACATGATCGTTATCCACGAATGAGACTGCCTCTCTTGAAGCCTCATCCGGAAGGCAGAGAAATGTGTAGTCTGACATGTTGATAAACTTTGCACGCTCTGCCGGATCCTTACGTTTGTCCTCGCTTATGCGAAGCAGTTCGATATCATTTCTGCCCTCGAATCTTTCGAGAATTTTAAGTCCGGTAGTGCCCTCCTGACCGTCGATATATACTTTAACTGACATATTTTTACTCCTTATTTTGCATTTTATTGCTCAGGGGAGAGGTTAGCACAAACAACGTATCTGCGTTATTTGCGCCCTCCCCCACCACTTCCGGCAGGTCTCCCCTGATTTATTCATCACTATATTGCACAGAGCTGCACGATTACTTTTTCTTCTTCCTCTTGTTTACCTTGCGCTGATACTTTTCCCTCTTGGGATCCTTCAAATCAGACTGATCCTCCTTCATGGAGTGCCACACATTTATAACAAGAGTCACCGTAACGATACCCACAAACCACCATATGTAAGCCTTAGGTCTGACGGGAATCCACAGTCCCATGACAAGCATTCCGACCACCCAGAGAACACCCATGAAGATGGTCAGACCCAGTGTAAAAATCAGATCTTTTTTCTTCATAGTCAAGATCAGAAGTCGTAGACAGTGCTGTCTGCAAGTGTACATTCAAGCTGTATCTCAGCATTCTTTATCTGCTGAGTTACTGCGTCGGGAGAAGGTCCGCCGTAGGACTTTCTTTCACGGACACAGGTGTCAAGGCTGATAGCCTCGTATACATCCTCAGTGAAAAGCTCTGTCATCTTTGCGTATTCTTCAAGCGGAAGTGTTTCAAGAGTAAGTCCCTTTTCAATGCACTCAGCAACGAGAGTTCCTGTAATCTTATAAGCGTCACGGAAGGGCATACCCTTTTTAACGAGATAGTCGGCGCAGTCGGTAGCATTGATGAATCCTCTTGCGGCGGCATTTCTCATGTTGTCTTTGAGTACTCTCATAGTCGCAAGCATGGGAGTGAAAGTTTTAAGGCAGAGCTTTACGTTGTCAACAGCGTCAAAGATAGCCTCCTTATCCTCCTGCATATCCTTGTTATATGCAAGCGGAATTCCCTTCATCATTGTGAGGAGAGTAACAAGATCTCCGTTGACACGTCCTGTCTTTCCTCTGATAAGCTCGGTGATATCAGGATTCTTCTTCTGCGGCATGATAGACGAACCTGTAGCAAATGCGTCATCAAGCTCGATGAATTTGAACTCCCATGAGCACCAGAGAATTATTTCCTCGGAAAAACGTGAAAGATGAGTCATGATAAGCGACAGTGCACAGTTGAGTTCAACGCAGTAGTCACGGTCAGAAACACCGTCAAGACTATTTTCCATAACTCCGTCAAATCCGAGAAGATCAGCTGTCTGCTGACGGTTTGTCTTGTAGGTAGTTCCGGCTAAAGCACCGCATCCGAGAGGACACTCGTTCATTCTTTCAGCTGTATTGCAAAGTCTGCCGATATCACGGATAAGCATCCACACATAAGCCATGAGATGATGTGCAAGCGTGATAGGCTGTGCTCGCTGGAGATGAGTATATCCCGGCATGATAGTTTCAGTATGCTTCTTTGCAAGCTCAATGAGAGTTTCAGCAAGATCTTTCACAAGACCGATGATCTCTCTTATCTCGTCACGGAGATAAAGGCGAAGATCAACTGCGACCTGATCGTTTCTTGAACGTGAGGTGTGAAGTCTCTTTCCCACATCACCGAGACGCTTTGTAAGCTCTGCTTCAACGAACATATGTATATCTTCGGCATTGGGATCAAGTGCAAGTGCGCCTGAATCAATGTCAGCGAGAATTTCTTTCAGACCGCCGATAATTTCAAGGCTGTCCTCTTTTGAGATTATTCCGCAGTCGCCCAGCATAGTTGCGTGGGCTATACTGCCCTGTATATCGTGACGGTACATACGTCCGTCAAAGGCAATTGAAGAATTGAAAGCGTTGACTCCGGCGTCAACCTGCTTTGAAAATCTTCCTGCCCACATCATATCTGCCATAATATTTCTCCTTTGATTTAATGCGTAATTATTAATTCGTAATTCGTAATGCGTAATGCGTAATTATTATTCAAGACGGATACTTGCTTCCGCTTTTCTGATTTCAACCTTCATTAATATCACTTAATATTTCATTCTTTTGTGTAGGGGACGGCGTCCTCGACGTCCCACGCACATCATTTATTAATGTATTTATTCCTGTAATATAAGTCCTCACGCACGGTAAAGCCTAAATGCTCCCAGAAAGCGTTTCCGTTGTCGTTATCCTTGAAAACGACCATTAAAACCTTTGTTATGCCCTCTTTTTCGAGAGCATCCATTGCATTGTCAACGAGCATTTTTCCTATGCCCTGTTTCTGATATTCGGGAAGTACTGAAACATGGTGAAAAAGTCCTCGTCTGCCGTCGTGACCTGCAAGAATCGTTCCGACTATTTTTCCGTTATCCTCAGCAACAAAGCTCGTTGACGGATTACGTCTGATATACTTTGCAAACCCCTCTGCGCTGTCATCAACAGGATTTATACCCCCGTGATTTTTCCAGACTTCACATATTCCGTTGTAATCGTCAATTGTCATAACTCTGACTTTCACCATTTTTTGCCCTCCTCAATTTATTCGTAATTATTCCTTTGCGTAGAGGACACTGCCCCCTACATATTCAATGACTCACGGCTATTAATCACAACAGGCAGGAGAACGGCTCCCCTGCCTGATGAATATTTATATTATAGTTACATTGTAGGGGCGAACTGTGTTCGCCCGCCATATATAACATTTTTTCCGGATGAACAAAGTTCACCCCTACGCAATCAGAAATTATTTATTCTGCTCTCTTTTCTTATCAAGCTGAGCCTTAACCTTGATCGGGAGACCAAAGAGGTTGATGAATCCAGCAGAATCCTTCTGATCGTAAACGTCATCCTCATCGAATGTAGCAACTTCCTCATCATAGAGAGTATAGGGTGAAGTTACGCCGGCATTGATGATGTTGCCCTTGTAGAGCTTGAGCTTAACGTCACCTGTAACAGTTTCCTGAGTCTTGTTAACGAAAGCTGTCATAGCTTCACGGAGAGGAGTATACCACTGACCGTTGTAAACGATATCAGCGAACTTAATTCCGAGATACTGCTTAACACGAGCTGTTTCCTTATCGAGACAGATTGTTTCGAGAACCTCGTGAGCGTGGTAGAGGATAGCGCCGCCGGGAGTTTCATAAACACCTCTGGACTTCATACCAACAAGACGGTTTTCAACGAGGTCAGCAAGACCGATACCGTTTTCGCCGCCGAGCTTGTTGAGGGCAGCTACCATTTCAACGCCGTTGAGCTCCTTGCCGTCGAGCATTGTGGGGACACCCTTTTCAAAGTGGAGTGTGATATATGTGGGCTTGTCAGGAGCTTCGATAGGAGAAACGCCCATTTCAAGGAAGCCGGGCTTCTCATACTGAGGCTCGTTTGCAGGATCCTCAAGGTCAAGACCTTCATGTGAAAGGTGCCAGAGGTTCTTATCCTTGGAGTAGTTTGTTTCTCTGTTTATCTTAAGAGGAATGTTGTGAGCTTCTGCGTAGTCGATTTCCTCGTCACGGCTCTTGATGTCCCATTCTCTCCAGGGAGCGATAATGTGCATTTCAGGAGCGAAAGCCTTGATAGCAAGCTCAAAACGAACCTGATCGTTGCCCTTACCTGTACATCCATGACAGATAGCGTCTGCACCCTCAGCGATAGCGATCTCAGCGATTCTCTTTGCAATGATAGGACGTGCAAAGGAAGTTCCGAGCATATATCTGTTCTCGTAGATAGCGCCAGCCTGAACTGTGGGGTAAACGTATTCCTGAATGAATTCTTCCTTAAGATCCTCGATATAGAGCTTGGAAGCGCCTGTCTTGATAGCCTTTTCCTCAAGACCGTCAAGCTCTGTGCCCTGTCCTACGTCACCGGAAACAGCGATAACTTCGCAGTTGTTGTAGTTTTCCTTGAGCCACGGAATGATGATAGAAGTATCAAGTCCGCCAGAGTATGCAAGAACTACCTTTTTAATATCTTTTTTAGCCATTTTTAATGTACCTCCTGATAAAATATAAGATTAATACTATTATACACCTAATATTTACAATGTCAAGAGGGTTTGCATAAATATTCATTATTTAAGAAAATATTCACTAGTATGCGCATAATATTCATACGAAATATTTTTCCAACAATAAAAATACAGCCTATTTGTAAATGCTTACAATTTTTTTCTGAAATATTGTTTTTCCCTTGAAATCGAACAAAAAAAATGATATAATAGAAGTGTATAATTCACTCAGGAGGTAATACTATGAGAGAGAAAAAAGGTACAAAAATAACTATCTTGGGCGTGGGCAACGTAGGTGCAACTATCGCTTACACACTCGCTGTCTGCGGAACCTGTTCCGATATAGTACTTATTGATATAAACAAAGAAAAAGCAAAGGGCGAAGCTATGGACATCCGTCAGGGTGTTTCATTCGGTCATAACGTTGAAGTCATCGACGGAGACTATGCCGACGCTGTTAATTCCGACATCGTTATCGTTACTCTCGGTCTTGGAAGAAAGCCCGGTCAGACTCGTCTTGACCTCGCCCAGACAAACGTAAATATCATCAAGGAAGTTATGCCTCAGATCGCAGAAGCTGCACCTGACGCAATCTACATCATCGTAAGCAACCCTGTTGATATCCTTACATACGTCACACTCAAATGCACAAATCTTACACCGAATCAGGTAATCGGTTCTGGTACTGCGCTCGATACATCACGTCTGCGTGCTGTTCTTGCAGATCACCTTGAACTCAGTCCCAACAGCATTCATGCATACGTTTTCGGTGAGCACGGCGATTCTTCATTTATCCCGTGGTCTATGACAAGCATCGCCGGCGTTGAAATGGATGAATACATGGAGTCACAGAATCACCAGAAATTCGACGATGACCAGATCATCGAGGAAGTACGTCTTGCCGGTTCTGAGGTTATCAAGCGCAAGGGAGCTACTTTCTTCGCTATCGGCATGGCAGTAAACAAAATCTGCGATTCTATCCTCCGTGATGCAAATAATATCATCACCGTTTCATATCTTATAAACGATAAGTTCGGCATCAATGATATCTGTCTCAGTCTGCCGGCTGTTCTCGGAAGCAACGGCATCGAGCGTGAGGTTACTCCCAAGCTCACTGACGAGGAAATAAAGAAGCTTCAGGCAAGTGCTGCGGCTCTCAGAGAAGTTATAGATCAGATAAAATTCTGATTTCAGGAGGTACCTACCCTATGAGCCTTAATGATACTCCGTCCGGAGAACGCCTTCATATAGGCTTTTTCGGGAAACGCAATGCCGGAAAATCAAGCGTTGTAAATGCAGTTACCGGTCAGGAGCTTTCAGTCGTTTCCGATGTGAAAGGAACTACAACCGATCCCGTAACAAAGGCAATGGAGCTTCTCCCGATAGGTCCGGTCATGATAATCGACACTCCCGGCTATGACGACGAGGGTGCTCTCGGTGAGCTTCGTGTGAAAAAGACACGGCAGATACTCAACCGCACCGATTTAGCCGTACTTGTTGTGGATTCCTCAGCCGGAATTTCAGATATCGACAGACAGCTTACCGAACTTTTCCGTGAGCGTAATATCCCATATCTGACAGTATACAACAAATCTGATATAAAAAATATCACGGCTCTGAACGAAAATGAAATTTCCGTCAGTGCCGCTGAAAATTCAAATATCCACGAGCTGAAAGAAAAAATTGCTCAGCTTGCGAAAACAGATAAGCCTGAAAACCGCATTGTCGGTGATTTGCTTTCTGCCGGAGATATAGTCGTTCTTGTAACGCCTATCGACGCTTCTGCCCCGAAAGGAAGAATGATTCTGCCGCAGGTGCAGACTCTCCGTGATATCCTCGACGCAGACGCAATGGCTCTATTTACAAAGGAAGACCAGCTTGCGCAGACTCTTGAAGGTCTTGCAAAAAAGCCGAAAATGGTCATCACTGACAGTCAGGTATTCGGAATCGTCAGCAAAATAGTGCCGGAGGATATTCCCCTCACTTCTTTTTCTATTCTCATGGCAAGATACAAGGGTTTCCTCGAAACTGCCGTAAAAGGTGCGGCGGCTATTGATTCTCTCCGTGACGGTGATACTATCCTCATCTCGGAGGGATGTACTCATCACAGGCAGTGCGGCGATATCGGAAGTGTGAAGCTTCCGGCAATGCTGAAAAAGACTACCGGAAAATCCCTTGAAATTACACTTTCGTCCGGACGTGACTTTCCGGAGGAGCTCTCAGATATACGTCTTGTCATCCACTGCGGCGGATGTATGCTCAATGAGCGTGAAATCGGCTATAGAATGCGCTCTGCCGGTACACAGGATATCCCCTTTACCAATTACGGTATAGCTCTTGCGAAAATGAACGGCATTCTTTCACGAAGCCTCAGCGTTTTTCCGGAGCTTCAGAAAATTATAGAATGAACGAATCCCCTGTCTTTAAGACGGGGGATTTTTTTGATAAATTTAATAATTATCAGCATATATGGATAAATCTTTTTTTAGATATACTGAATATAAATTTACAATTATTTAAAAAGTTCTTGACATATTAACAATTCTGTGATACAATATATTTGCCATGGTAAGTAAAATATAAAGGGGTTAAAAATGAAAAAATTTAATTTTAAAAAAACAACAGCATCTATTTTAGCATCTACATTCGTTTTATCATCAGTAGTTATGCCTAAATTAAACCTTGCTTCTATAAATCCTATTTCTGCATCTGCAGCTGCTTTCATCAGCGATACAGATTACAACGATGCTCTTAACATTGATGAAAGCCAGATTACTGTAACAACAAAAGCTTATAAAAATGCCGGTAAGCAGATTCCTCACAATGTAAACGAATATTTAAATGATGATAAGAAAACAGAAAAAAAAATTGAGTGTAATAGTAAAATTGTCGTTTCATTATTTGAAAGAGCAACAATTACAGTCAATGTTTCAGGTTCTGCTATCTCTTCAAGAGGCGTAAACACCATCAATAACATGGAACTTACTGTTACTTATTACATTGACGGCGGCTCAAACCATGTTACTTATAAACCATCCAAAGTTTCACAGCTGTCAGATACCAGCTACAATGTTGAATATGAGGTAATTACACGCGGCGATTCCTTTACATATTCTACTTCTAATGTTATTTATGGTATTTCAAACGTATCATGTAATTATGCAGCTTATGCTGGACATGGTTCAGGCTATAAGCGTGTTGACGTTAAGACACCCGGTGGTGAGAACTTAATAATATGCACGAGAAATGATAGCAGGATTTCCACTTCTGAATTAAAAGCCTGGGCAAAGAGACTGTGCATGCTTTCAAACAGCCTTAGCCAAATGACAGGAGTAAAGCTTGACAATGTATATATTCTTTTCGATGACACAGAAGGAGAATACGGTTATTCAGCTAACTGGTACATAAAGGATGGTGCACCTGATAATGGATATATTGCTTTCAACAAGGATGCCACAACTGAAATTCTCAACTCAGTTTCCACAGGTAAAAATGAAATGGTATGGTGTCTTATGCATGAATTAGCTCATTCTTATGCAATTCATACAGATCCTTCAACATTCTATGAAAATTACGGAATGTTAAGAAACAACATTTACTTTGATGAATTTGTTACAAATATGAGAGCACTTACAGCTATCCAGAATTGTGACAATCTCAGAAGTATGAATATTAACTACACCGATAAAAATATTGTCGGCAAGTATGATAAGATATTCAAGCTTATCAATCCTCCTGTATCAGATCCTATCTTCAACTATGCTTTAAAGCTTTCTAATATTGCTAACACATACGGTTGGGATAAGTTAGAAAAATACTTTGCTGCAACTTCAGATTATTCATATGATTCTCCTGAAAACATATCAGCCGCAGCTGCTATAAACGAGATTTGCGGTACTTCTATTTCAACATCTAATAATGACGACTTCCTTAAGTTCGTAAACTCTCTCAGAAAGATTTATAAGTTAAGCTGGAGCCACACAACATTTGATAAGAATTCATTCAAAGAATTTGTAAAACAGTGGTTTGGCAAGGACTGTATCGTTAATTCCTTGAAGGTATTAGGATTTTAATTGTTGAAAACAAAATTATCCTGATTCATTCAAATAGAATGACAAACAAAAGCCTGTGCATTAATTGCACAGGCTTTATTTGTTTTAGTAGTTTATGTATTCTCCCCACCTTCAAGACAAGAGATTTTTTGTAAATCAAAACTGCGGAATGTAAAATTTCGACCTCATATTCACACGATAACAGTGAACTATCTGCTGTAAACGATACGAACTATACGGCATATAATAATGATATAACCTGTATAATTTACCGTAAAAGGGTAATGATATAGACAGCATCACAAATATACAGACAGGAGATAATCATTATGCCGGTGAAAAGAGGAGAAATATACTACGCCGACCTCAGTCCAGTTGTCGGCTCGGAACAAGGCGGAATCAGACCTGTACTTATCGTTCAGAACGACGTAGGAAACAAGCACAGTCCCACTGTGATAGCCGCCGCAATTACAAGTCAGCGTGACAAATCCCGTATGCCCACACACATCGAATTACAGGCTGAAAAATGCGGTCTTGCAAGGGACAGCATCGTTCTTCTGGAGCAGATACGCACTATCGACAAGAAGCGTCTGAAAGACAAAATGGGCGAGCTTGACCTCAATTCCATGAACAAGGTCGATACTGCACTGTCGATAAGCTTCGGGCTGGAAATTTAAGTAAATACCTCACGAAATTTGCAAATGCGGATGTCAATTTGTCATCCGCATTGTATTTGATAATATAAAAATGTAGGGGCGGATGCATACATCCGCCCGTGATTTTTCATCGGGAATTATATGGGACGTCGAGACGCCGTCCCCTACAGATGGCTATTTTACATATTATGAATGTAGGTGCGAACTGTGTCGCCCGCTTGACTTTCATTGAAATAATAACAGTACTGAATCCGTGCTGTATTGACTTAATGCCTGAAAAGCGGAAAATTGCTCAGCAGAGGAACTGCTGCACTGAATCCCAATGCCGTGAGAAGCTGTTGTGAATCAAGTCCTACTGTCTCGAAAACTACTCTCAGCTGCGGTACTGCAACAGCGGCAACAAGAACTGCCGCAGATATTCCGACTGCCGCAATCAGCTTTATATTGCTGAAAATGTTGATTCCGAACAGCGATTTTGTCTCGGATTTACACTCGAAAACGTGTATCAGCTGTGAAACTACAAGCGTAATGAGAGCCGCAGTTCTTGCCGCTTCTACGCTTCCGCCCATGTGGAGAATCGCCGCAAATGAGGCAAGCGTGGACAGTCCGATGAAAATTCCCCTGAACACGATTTTCCCCATAAGACCGCCGGAAAAGAAACCCTCTGTTGATTTTCTCGGCGGTCTGCTCATTATGCCGCTTTCGGGAGGTTCCATTCCGAGAGCAATTGCCGGAAGTCCGTCCGTAACGAGATTCACAAGCAGAAGCTGAACCGGCAGAAGTACGACCGGCATTCCCATGAGTATTCCAAGAAACATCGTCAGCACCTCTCCGATATTGCACGAGAGAAGATACCGCACAAACCGCCGTATATTGGCATAAACGCACCGTCCCTGTTCAACTGCTCCTACGAGCGTTGCAAGGTTGTCGTCAAGGAGTATCACATCTGCCGCCTGTTTTGTAACGTCTGTTCCGGTGATTCCCATTGCAACGCCTACGTCAGCTTCCTTTATCGCCGGAGCGTCATTCACGCCGTCGCCCGTCATGGTGACTATTTCTCCTCTGCGCTTGAAACTGCGCACAATCCGAAGCTTATGTACAGGCTCTACACGGGCGAAAACGGTATATTTTCCGATATTCCGGTCAAGCTCCTCGTCGGACATTTTGTCAAGCTCTGCGCCTGTAACTGCCATTCCGCCTTTGAGAAGCCCCGCTTTTTTTGCGACTGCAACGGCGGTATTTTTATGATCTCCGGTAATCATAACCGTCCGGACAGAAGCTGTAGCGCATTTTCTTATTGCAGCCTTTGCTTCCTCACGGGGAGGATCTATCATTCCTACAAGACCGAGAAAAACAAGATTTCCCCTGTCGTGCTCAAATCTGTCCGATACGCAGTATGCAAGCGCAAGAACTCTCAGTGCCTTGCCGGACATATCCTCAGCCGCATCGGACAGCCTTTTCCGGACAGCTGCCGTCATGGGAAGCATACTTCCTTTTTCGTCCATATACTGCGAGCATCTCGGAAGAATGACCTCCTCTGCGCCCTTGAAGAATATTCTCTTTTCACTGCCGCAGAAACAGTGTACAGCCATGAATCTGTTTTCGCTGTCAAATGGAAATTCCGCAAGAACCCTGTTGTTTTTTGCAAGCTCTGTCTGCATGATTCCGGCTTTTGCCGCCGCTATAAGTATTGCCGCTTCGGTAGGATCGCCTGTGACCTCCCACTCTCCTCTGCCGGAAAGCTGTCCTCTTATGCGGCTTTTCGGCGGAGCTTTCGCTGATATCTTCGCTGTAGAGCACAGAACTCCGCATATCAGGGATTCCGTGAGAGCCTTTTCATTCACAGGATTTACAGCTATTCCTTCCTCTGATTTCGTAACACTTCCGCTTATCCTGTACCCCATTCCGCTGAAATAATAACGCTCGTCAGCTGTTGCAAGCTCTGTTGCGGTCATTTTATTTTCGGTGATAGTTCCCGTCTTGTCGGAGCATATCACTGACGTACAGCCTAAAGTTTCCACGCTGTGAAGCTTGTTTACAAGAGCCTTCTGTTTAAGCATCCTGTTTACCGCAAGTGCAAGAGCTATTGTCACAGTCGCCGGAAGTCCCTCCGGAATTGCCGCAATTGCGATAGTTATTCCCATCATGAGCATATCAAATACAGCTTCTCCACGAAGAACTCCGGCGGCAAATACTGCAATACAAACGAAAATGCATATCGCTGCAACTGTTTTTCCAAGTTCGGCAAGACGCTTCTGCAAAGGAGTCTGCTCCTTGTCGATATCCGTCAGCATCTCCGAAATTCTACCCATCTGCGTATTTTTTCCGACAGCGATAACCTTGGCAAGACATCTGCCCTTAGTGGCTGAGGTTCCACAGTATATGATGTTTTCCTTGTTGAGGGAATTGTCAGTATCGTTCTGATTTCCGACATTTTTCGCAACTGCGGCTGATTCTCCGGTGAGAACTGACTCATCAGAAAAGAATCCCGAAGCGTTCATAATTACGCAGTCAGCCGGAATTCTGTCGCCGGCTTCGACTTCCACGACATCCCCGACAACAAGCTTTGCGGCTTCGATTTCCCTGAGCTTTCCGTCACGCCAGCACTTCGCAGTCGGAGCAGTCATTGAACGCAGTGCTTCGAGAGTATGCTCTGTGCGGTATTCCTGAATAAATCCGAGAATAGCGTTAAGCAGTACGATAAGAATTATAGTTACTGCGTCGGTGATTTCCCCGAGAAGCACTGATATTGCCGTTGCCGCAAGAAGAATCATCACCATTACGTCCTTGAACTGACCTATGAATATACCTGCCGGTCCTGTCCTTTTGTTTTCCGCAAGAACGTTTTCGCCGTCTGTTTTAAGTCTTTCAGCGGCTTCTTTTTCTGTAAGTCCCATAAGCTCACCCTTTCGATAATTTGTCCTTATAAGATATGTCCGAATCGGACAAATTATAACCAGTTTTTTTTAGGCACCAGCGGTGCCCCCGATACACGGTCCCATGTGCGTTCCGCACATTCCTCTGTACGATGCAGAACTTGCCATTCGCTCGTGGGAACAAATTTTATACCGGTTATTTTTATAATGAACCAGCGGTGCCCCCGTTTCACGTTGCAGCGTGACGCTGCACCC